>JBAXZA010000048.1:0-9030 GCA_041670545.1 Eubacteriales bacterium
CCCGCTATCGAGGTGCTTGCCACAACGCGTTTCCCGCTCGTCAACTATTTCCACAGCTACAACAAGCCCATCGATATGCCGGTGGTATGGACAAAATACTGGGGCTGCGGACGCGTGTTCTATACCTCGCTCGGACATCACGACGACGTGTTCGAAAAATCCCCCTCCGCCGAGCTTCTGATGAAGCGCGGTATGCTCTGGGCAATCGAGGGCAAGGAATGGGCGAAGGAACACGGTCTTACAAGCGCACGTTTTGAAAACAGCGCAAAAATGTATTAAGTTTTCACATTAATTTCAACTGCATCAATTTATTATATTAAAGAGGACAGATAATATGAAAACGATGAAGATAGCCATGATAGGCGTCGGCGCGATCAGCGGAATATATTTACAAAACATCACAAAAACGTTCAAGGAGATCGAGCTTATCGGCGTCTGCGATCTTATCCGCGAGCGCGCAGAAAAAGCGCAGGCGGATTACAACGTTCCAAAGATATATAATGATATGACCGAAGCGTTCGCCGATCCCGAGGTCGATATAATTCTCAACCTTACCCGCCCGTATCAGCATTACGACGTCACGCGCGGCGCTCTGCTCGCAGGCAAAAACGTTTATTCGGAAAAACCGCTCGGAGCGTCGATCGACGAGGGCATCGAGCTTGTCCGCATCGCAAAGGAAAAAGGACTGCTCATCGCCGGCGCTCCCGACACCTTCATGGGCGCCGGAATCCAGACCTGCCGCAAGCTCATCGACGACGGCTACATTGGCGATATCGTCGGTGCGAGCGCTTTCATGACCTGCCACGGTCATGAAAGCTGGCATCCCGATCCCGATTTCTACTATCAGTACGGCGGCGGTCCAATGATGGATATGGGTCCGTATTACATCACCGCGATGGTCAATCTGATGGGCGGCGTCGAGGGAGTCGTCGGAATGGTCAAGAAGTCGTTCGCGCACAGGCTTATCACCAGCCAGCCGCATTACGGCGAGGATATCGAGGTCAACGTTCCGACCTATGTCGCCGGAACAATGCGCTTTGAATCGGGCGCTGTCGGCACGATATTCACTACCTTCGACGTTTGGCAGTCGAACACTCCCCGCATTGAGATATACGGCACGCGCGGCACGCTCACCGTTCCCGATCCCAATACCTTCGGCGGACCGGTGCAGCTTTTCCGGCCCGAGGACGGTCATATGCGCGAGCTGCCGATCTGCTTCCCCTATGCCGATAACAGCCGCGCACTGGGTCTTTGTGATATGGCAAAGAGTCTCGCTGACGGACGCCCCTGCCGCTGCGATTATAATCAGACCTTCCATGTGCTTGAAATAATGCAGTCGTTCACAATCTCAAATGATACCGGAAAATATATCCCTATGACCAGCAAATATCATCGCGGCGCTCCCATGAACCCCGACTGCGGCCGCGGTATCCTCGACTGAGGAACGCTGAGGGACGAGGATACGTTGGGGGCGGAGAGCCGCCAACAAACCACTGCCGAGCATTGGGGCGGGTGGTTTTATTGAGCCTGTTATGTGAGATATTGATTTTCGATCACGGTTTTCACCGTATTACATTACGTTAATATTAATTAATTTTCCATTATTTTAGGAGGATAATATGAAAGAATTTTTCCCGGAAATACCTAAAATCGCCTATGAAGGTCCGAAATCGAGAACGCCGCTCGCGTTCCGTCAGTATAATCCCGACGAGATCATCGACGGCAAGCCGATGCGCGAGCATCTGCGTTTCGCGATGGCATATTGGCATACACTTTGCGCCGACGGCACAGATATGTTCGGACGCGGCACATTCGTAAAGAATTTTGGCGCTGACGCTCCTATGGATATCTATAAGAACAAGGCATACGCCGCGTTCGAGCTTATGAATAAGCTCTCCATCGATTATTTCTGCTTCCACGACCGCGATATCGCTCCCGAGGGTGAAACACTCGCGGAAACCAACGCACGGCTCGATGTTATCGTTCCGATTATAAAACAACTTATGGCGGAAAACGGCAAAAAGCTGCTCTGGGATACCGCAAACTGCTTCTCAAATCCCCGCTATATGCACGGTGCGGGCACCGCTCCGAACGCCGATGTGTTCGCCTTTGCCGCCGCACAGATAAAGAAGGCGCTCGAGATTGGAGTCGAGCTTGGCGCTCAGGGTTATGTTTTCTGGGGCGGACGCGAGGGCTATGAAACGCTGCTCAACACCGATATGGGCTTCGAGCTTGACAACATGGCGCGGCTCATGACAATGGCGCGCGACTATGCCCGCTCCATCGGCTTCAAGGGCGATTTCTACGTCGAACCTAAACCCAAGGAACCGACAAAGCATCAGTATGATTTCGACGCGGCGACGGTCGTCGGCTTCCTGCGCAAATATGACCTGCTCGGCGATTTCAAGCTCAATATCGAAGCGAACCACGCCACCCTCGCGCAGCATACCTTCCAGCATGAGCTTTGCGTGGCGCGCACAAACGGCGCGTTCGGCTCGGTCGACGCCAATATGGGCGATATGCTGCTCGGCTGGGATACCGACCAGTTCCCGACCAACGTTTACGACGCGACCTATGCGATGCTCGAAATACTCCGCGCCGGCGGCTTTACGAACGGCGGCTTGAATTTCGACGCTAAAACGCGCCGCGGAAGCTATCAGCCCGACGATATCGCCTACGCTCACATCTCCGCGATGGACGCGTTCGCGCTCGGACTCCGCATGGCGGTCAAGATACGCGGTGACGGACGGCTCGACGAATTCGTCGCCAACCGTTACGCAAGCTGGCAGACCGGCATCGGCGCGGATATTCTCTCCGGCAAGGCAAAGCTGGGCGAGCTTGAGCGCTACGCGCTTTCAAAGGGCGACGTCATAGGCAGCGTATCGAGCGGACGTCAGGAATATCTTGAAAATCTGCTCAATTCGATAATGTTCGAATAAAATACAACGAAAAACCACGGCGGACGTTCATAATGGCGTCCGCCGTGGCTTTGTTTATAGTGTTATATTATAGTTTAAAGTCTTTTGCGCAGCTTTTCTCCGAAAAATCGCGTACCTGTTTGAAGCTGCGCGTACCTGCCTGTTTTATACGTTGAAGCGGAACAATACGATATCGCCGTCGCGGACGACGTAATCCTTGCCCTCGCTGCGGATAAGACCCTTTTCCTTTGCCGCCGCCATTGTACCGCAAGCCATCAGCTCGTCAAAACCGATGATCTCGGCGCGGATAAAGCCGCGCTCAAAGTCCGAATGAATCTTGCCGGCAGCCTGCGGAGCCTTCATTCCCTTTGTTATCGTCCACGCGCGAACCTCCTTCGGGCCGGCGGTGAGGTAGGAGATAAGCCCGAGCAGCGCATAGCTTGCCTTGATAAGGCGGTCAAGACCACTCTCCTTAATGCCGAGATCGTCCATGAACACCGCCTTTTCGTCGGCATCAAGCTCGGCGATTTCGGCTTCGATGTTGGCGCAGATGGGCATAACGAGCGCGTTTTCGCTTCCGGCGTGACGGCCCAGCGCGTCATAGCCCGGAATGGAGGACGGCTCGGCGTTGATCATATCCTCGCCGACATTCGCGATATAAATTATCGGCTTCATTGAGAGCAGCGGAACCTCGCTCATCATGACAAGCTCGTCCTCGGTATAATCGAGCGCGCGCGCCGAAATTCCATCGTCAAGCGCCTTTGAAACGCGCTCGAGCAGTTCTATTTCACCGGCGACGGTTTTATCTCCCTTGAGCGCCTTGCGCAGATTGGCAAGGCGGCGTTCGAGTATTTCGATATCAGAATATATAAGCTCGGTGTTGATGATTTCAACGTCGCGTATGGGATCAACATTGCCCTCGACGTGAATGATGTTTGAATCCTCAAAGCAGCGTACGACGTGAACGATCGCGTCCACCTCGCGGATATGGGAGAGGAATTTGTTGCCCAGTCCCTCGCCCTTGGACGCGCCCTTGACAAGTCCCGCGATATCGACGAATTCGATGACGGCGGGAGTATATTTTTCGGGGCTGTACATCTCGGCGAGCACATCAAGACGATGGTCGGGAACGGCGACGACGCCGACATTCGGCTCTATCGTGCAGAACGGATAGTTCGCGCTCTCCGCTCCGGCGTTTGTAATTGCGTTGAAAAGCGTGCTTTTGCCGACGTTCGGCAGACCGACTATACCAAGCTTCATTTCTATTTACAGTTCCTTCCGATATTATTGCGCGGCAAAAGCGTGCGCCGCGAATATTTATATTATAACGCCGCGTTTGATAAATTTCAATACATAACGCGGTTTTTATTGATTTTTTAATGCTTTGACCCGTTTTATTTTTGACACTCGCAGACGTAGAAAATTCTCTCGCTTTTTTCGCCAGGCGTGTTAAAATCAAAATCAGAATAGCGTCCGAGCAGGCGAAGTCCGGATTTTTCAAGCCATGACGTCAGCTGACGGTCGGTGTGCATATGCTCGCGCTGTATCTCGCGGCGATGCTCATAGCGCCCTCCGCGTCCCTCTATGAAAAAGTTGAGATCGAACACGCAGACGCGCGAGCTTTCATCGTAGGTATTGCGCCACGCGCACCAAACGCCGTCCGCGTCAAGCACATAATCGTGTCCGGCGAAAATATTTTCAAATTTATACCGGCTGTTGACGTCAAAAACGAACAGTCCTCCGGGATTGAGATAGTTATGCACGCGGTCGAAGCACGAGAGCGCGCCCCTGCCGTCGAGATAATTTATCGAATCAAGGCAGCATACCACGGCGTCGACAGTGCCGTAAAGCTCGAACGAACGCATATCCTGACACAGCAGCAGCGGAAGCCGCCCGATCGCCGCGTCGGTTTCCTCGTCGCTCATGTCGTCGGTGATGAAGCGCTGCGACAGATTTTCGCGCGCGCAGCCGAGCATTTCCTCCGAAAGGTCGATGCCGGTCATATCGTAGCCCAGCGCACAAAGCTCGGAGGTGATGCGTCCGGTTCCGCAGGCGAGATCGCACACCGTATGTATGCCGTCGCCCGGCGTTCTGCCATCGTCCGCTGAAATATTCGAGCTGCCGAAGCGCGTGAACACATCGCGGAGAAAACGCGCCCAGCCGGCGTAGTCGACGTCGGAGTTGAGCGCGTCATAATGGCGTGCGAGAACGGTATACTGCCCCTCCGCCCCAATGTTTTCGGAACTTTTTTCGCTCACTTACGCTTCTCCATGCGCTCGAGAATGGCGAGATAGCCGTCGTTGCCGTATTTCAGACAGCGGTTGACGCGGCTTATCGTCGCGGTGCTGAGTCCCGTCTGCTCTGCTATATCGTTATAAATATGGTTGTCGCTGAGCAGCTTGGCGGCGAAAAGACGCTTTGACATTTCCTGAAGCTCGCTTACCGTACAGAGATCCTCAAAAAAGTTATAGCATTCCTCGTCGTCCTGAAGCGAGAGAATCGCCTTGAATAAAAAATCTATTTTTTCGTCCTTGATCTTGTGTGCCATTATATGCCTCCGAAGTTATTTTTCATTATTTTTACAGCATTTGAAGCCGTCTGCGCTTTTATCGCGTTCACACGGCTCGCTATTATCATTTTACTACATTATTTTCATAAAGTAAAGCGTATATCCCGAAAATTTATATATTATTAATCAATCGTACACATGAAAGCGCACATTGACGCCGTGCTTCATCACCCGAGTATGAGCGACGCGATATCCTCTGGCGACGCGCCGTTTATGTAGCAGCCGACGTCCGACGCCGCCGCTTTTATATCCTCCCGCTCGCACCTCACGCCGATAAGCGACTCGCACAATCCGGATATATCGCGCACGCCGAAGAAATCGCCGCAGACCGAAACGTCGCGCAGCACGCCTGCGTCGGCGGTGTACGATATTTCGCACAGTCCGTAGGGAAAATAACGGCGTCGGACGACGGCAAATTCGCGCGAACGTCCCCAGTTCCATTCCCAGCGGCTGTATTTGCTCTCGCGCAGCGCCGATATCGCGGCGATATCAGCATCGCTGAACGTGACCGCCCGCGCTCCGCCGCTCACCGAAGCTTCAATATACTGCTTGAAGCCGAGCGCGTCCATTTCAAACGTCACGTCGCGCTCGCGTATTATCGCGCTGATATTGCCAACGCGAGAGCGGACGCTCGACACACCCTTCGAGCGCAGTTTTTCCGGATCGGGACGAAGCGCGCCGCATAGTCCCGATATATCGGCGTCAAACAGCAGCGTCCCGTGATGAAGGATACGTCCGCCGCGGTGGCACTGGGCGTTGCCGGAAACCTTCATTCCCTGCACCGATATATCGTTGCGTCCGGTCGTTTCGGCGTCGGCTCCAAGTCCTCGCAGCGCGGCGACTATCGGAGCGGTGAAGCGGTCAAAATCAATTTGGGAGTTGTCAGCATCTGTGATAAAGGTAAAATTGACGTTGCCAAGATCGTGAAATACCGCTCCGCCGCCGCTGAGTCTGCGCACGACCGGAATGCCGTGCGCGTCGATAAAGCCTTTGTCAAGCTCGGCATAAGCGTTCTGAGCGCAGCCGATTATGACCGACGGAGCGTTGCGCCAGAGCATAAAAATATCTCCGCGTGTGTTGTCCATGAGATACTGCTCGCTCGCAAGATTGAAATACGGATCGGTAAAATCGCTTTTATATATTATCATGTTAAATTATCCTCGAAAAAAATATTACATATATTATATATTAATTTACTCGGGCTTTCAAGCGTTATTTATGAATGCCGCGAACAGCGCGTCCGCCATTCCCGCAAATTCGCAGTCGTGCTGTAATTTGTAAAACGCACAAAAAAGCCGCGGTGCAACCGCGGCAAAATTCAGCTGTGAGGAGGGATATCGGCTAAATCGCGGTACGAGGAAGCGTCCTCGCCGTCGGCGGCTTCGCGGGTGACAAGTCCGGTGCAGCCGTTTGCGCTGGCGACGCCCTCGTCCGCGAGCGGACACGGAGGACGGTCATAAAGCGAGCCGCGTCTCAGGTCGGGATTCTGAGGATGCTCTGTATTAGGCAAATCGGCGTTTTGTGACCGGTTCTGCGGATATACCTGCGGAAAATCTGGATTTAACGCTTGGTTTTGCGGATATTCGTTCGAAATATACGGTTTAGGCGTCTGATTGCTGTATTTTTGCGGGTTTTTCGTATAAAACATTCCCTTCGAAAATAATTTGTCGCTTTTCGGCGCCGATATTATTATGTCCGACGGTTTACATTTTATCACCGACGCGGATAAACGCGCGGCTCAGGCAATTTTTTATCAATATATTAAAAAAGTCCAAAAAATTGTGATAAAATCATACCGCTGCGGGTGGTAATGTGGTATAATATCAAAAATACCTTATATTCGCATAATTAAGTCAATACCGCATAAAACCTCGGATATATGTTTTTTTATTTCGTGTTTTTCCATTTTACGAACAAGACCAACTCCACTTTTTTGACGAAAATGTGGGTTATGCGGTATCGCCTTAATACGTTTTATTTATATTACGGAGGGCTATGATATGACATCCCGTGAACGTTTTAACGCCATAATGCACTACCAGCCTTATGATCATATGCCGGTCGTGCATTTCGGCTTCTGGCAGGAAACGCTTGACCTCTGGCACGCGCAGGGCAAGCTGACCGACGACGAATACCGCTCCCGCTGGGAGGGCTTCGGCATCGACGGACGGCTGGACGAAAAGCTCGGCTTCGATTTCAACTATCAGAGCGTCATTGGCGGCGCGACCGGCTTATTCCCCGGCTTCGAGAGCAAGGTTATCGAAGAAACTCCCGACGGCTTTAAAAAATTCCTCAACAGCAGCGGAGTAATTGAGCTTCACCGCGGCAACGCCGGCTCGATACCGAGCGAGGTCGGACGCCTGCTCAACGACCGCGAGAGCTTCGACGAGCATTACCGTCACCGTTTGCAGTTCAATGAAGCGCGCGTGCCAAAGCTCTCTCCCGAAACGATCGCGTATATCGAAAATTACGACAAACCCATCGCTCTGCACTGCGGCAGTCTGTTCGGCGAGATTCGCAACTGGCTGGGCGTCGAAGGCTCGGCTTACCTGCTTGCCGACGACGAGGAGCTTTTCGACGAAATAATCAATATGGTCGGCGATATCTGCTACCGCACCGCTCAGGGAATTCTCGCGCAGACCGATAAATTCTCCCACGCGCACTTCTGGGAGGATATATGCTTCAAAAACGGTCCGCTCATAGCACCGACGGTATTCCGCGAAAAGGTCGGCCCGCATTACAAGCGCATAACCGAGCTGCTCAAATCTCATAACATCGACATCGTTTCGCTCGACTGCGACGGCATGATCGATTATTTGCTGCCCACATGGTTCGAGAACGGCGTCAACACCATGTTCCCCATCGAGGTCGGCACATGGGAAGCCTCAATCGCTCCGTGGCGTGAGAAATACGGCCGCGGACTCCGCGGCGTCGGCGGCATGAACAAAAACGTTTTCGCACTCGACTACGCCGCTGTGGACGCCGAGCTTGAACGGCTCCGTCCGCTCGTCGAGCTGGGCGGTTATATCCCCTGCCCCGATCATCGTATCCCGCCTACGGCAAAAATAGAAAACGTACAGTATTACTGCGACAAATTCCGCAGAATGTTCTGAAGCTTGTTCAAAAAGGCAATGGAAACATTGCCTTTTTCGTATCTGTTTTGCGTTATTACATCAAATCGCACTGTGATTCGCCGAATCGCGCTATTGACAAAATGTGTATAGTGTGGTAATATTGCTCAAATATATTTATATAATCTGTATTTTATTGGAGATGAAAAAATGAACAGGAACAGAATAAAGCATCTCACTGTGCTGCTGTCGTTTTCGCTGCTGCTCGCGGCGATGATGCAGGCGTGCGCGTCCGCCGATACCTTGATCGCCGACGATACCTCCGGTACCGAATCGCTTTCCGAAACCTCGGCTGATACGGCGGCAACACCGTCGGAGAACGTTGAGAACAGTCTTGACGCCCGCAAAAACGTAAAGGATACCCTGCCGGACGATCTTGACTTCGGCGGCAAGGAGTTCCGTATGGTCGTTC
>JBAXZA010000049.1:0-8966 GCA_041670545.1 Eubacteriales bacterium
TATTCGCCCCAGTTGTAGACGTTGAGGGTGACGTTCTGCCCCGCCAGCTTATCCCAGTCGACGCTGTCCGAATACGGAATATCATAGCCGCTGTCGGCGGCGAAAAGCGGAACTGTCATCGCCGGGAGCATACAGAGCGCCGCGAGAGCGAACGCTCCCGCCTTCTGTGCAAAATCCTTCATTTGCCGCTCACCTCCGCATTCTTTTTGCGGCGCGGAATACGTTCCGTGTCGCGGCGGGACTCCACGATGTTCATCACGAGCAGCGCGGCGAGCACCACGACGAAGATTATCGCCGAGAGAGCGTTGACCTCGGGCGAAACCTTGCGGCGTGTCATCGAATAAATGGTGATGGAGAGCGTCTGCGAGGTCGGACCGTAGGTGAAATAGCTTATGACGAAATCGTCTATCGAATAGGTTATGCTCATGAGAAAACCGGTGATGATGCCTGGCATTATCTCGGGAATTATAACCTTGAAAAACGCCTGAACCGGACTTGCGCCGAGATCCATCGCCGCTTCGTACAGATAACGGTTCATCTGCCGCATTTTCGGCAGGACGTTGAGTATAACATACGGCACGCAGAAGGTGATGTGCGATAATATGAGAGTCAGATAGCCGAAATTGAGGTTCGCCGACACAAACAGCAGCATCAGCGACACGCCCGTTACGATTTCGGGATTAAGTATCGGCAGATAGGAGATGTTTATTATCACCGCACGGGAAAATTTGTGCATATTGTATATGCCAATGGCAGCCGCCGTGCCGAGGACGGTCGCGCAGACCGACGCTATCGCCGCGACGATAAGGGTGTTGCCGAGCGATGAAAGAATGGTGCCGTTAGTGAAAAGCCGGCGGTACCAGTCGAAGGTAAAGCCTGTCCAGACAGTGCGGCTCTTGGACGCGTTGAACGAATTTATTATAAGCACCACTATCGGGATATAGAGAAACGCGAAAACGACCGCGGTATAGAGCTTGTGCGTCAGTTTTTTCATAGCAGCACGCCCTCCATATCCTCGTTGTCAAGCTGATTTGTTATCGACATACAGAGCAGGATAAACACCATCAGCACAAGCGATATCGCCGCGCCGAGATTTGGGTTGTAGGCATTGCCCAAAAATTGCAGGTCGATGAGATCGCCGATGAGCATATTTGTGCCGCCGCCGAGCATACGGGAAATTATAAAGGTGGAGATGGCGGGTACGAACACCATCGTTATGCCGCTCGCGATGCCGGGCATTGAAAGCGGAAGCACGACGTGCGAGAACACCTGAAGCGAATTCGCCCCGAGATCGCTCGCCGCCTCGACGGTGCGGCTGTCGATTTTGACCATGACCGAATAGAGCGGCAGTATCATAAAGGGCAGATAGTTATAAACCATGCCGAGTACGACCGCGCCCTGCGTATTTATCATATCGAACGGTCCCATGCCGAGCAGCGCGAAGAATTTGTTTATCCAGCCGTTGCGCTCGAGCAGCGTCATCCACGCGTAGGTGCGCAGAAGGAAATTCATCCACATAGGCAGCATGATGAGCATTATCATAATCTTCTGCCGTCCCTCTCCGATGCGCGATATCATATAGGCGAGCGGGTAGGCGATGACGAGACAGATTGCCGTCGCGACGGCGGCGAGCCACAGGCTCTTGACAAGCACCGGCATATAGTCGGAAACGCGGAAAAGGTTGTCCAGCGTGAATATCACCTTGTCGTAGGTTTCAACCACAAGCTCGGTGCCGTTTTCCTCGTTCTGAATATCAAGCTCCTCCTGCATAGCGGCGATATCCTCACCGGAGAGAAAATTGCCGTCCGCGTCGGTCTTGACCGTTGTGGTGAAAGCAAAAACGCCGATAAGCACGAGCGGCACGACGATGAAAATTATCATCCATACGAGGTACGGCGCGGCGGCAATGCGTGATTTACGATTCATCCAGCTCCGCCTCCTCATCGTCCGCCGAAAAGGTATAGCGAGTTATCTTCGGCATTTCGCTTTTTTTCATGATATGGATATCCTCGGGGGTGATGTTTATGCCGACGATATCCCCTACCTTTGGCGATTTTGTCGAATGGACGAGCCATATGTCGTTGTAGGCGTTGACGATTATCTCATAATGCACGCCCTTGAAGGTGACGGTTTCGACGACGCCGTTGAGACTGTCGTCGGTCGGCTCGGTGAGCGTTATATCCTCGGGACGAATGACGACGTCGACCGGCTCCATCTCGTCAAAGCCGCCGTCCACGCAGTCAAAATTGTTGCCGGCAAATTCAACGAGATAATCATGGTGCATAATGCCGGGCAGAATGTTCGACTCGCCTATAAAATTGGCGACAAAGGCGTTGATGGGTTCGTTATATATGTCTTGAGGAGTGCCTATCTGCTGGATAACGCCGTTGTTCATAACGACGACTGTATCCGACATGGTAAGCGCCTCCTCCTGGTCGTGCGTGACGTAAATAAAGGTGATGGACAGCCGGCGCTGTATCCTTTTCAGCTCGATCTGCATTTCCTTGCGCAGCTTGAGGTCGAGCGCGCCCAGCGGTTCGTCGAGCAGCAGCACCTTGGGATTGTTTACAAGCGCGCGCGCTATTGCGACGCGCTGCTGCTGTCCGCCCGAGAGATGATTGACGCTTCGTTTTTCAAAGCCCTCGAGATCGACGATGTCGAGCATTTCGCGGACGCGCGTCTGCACTTCCTTTTCGGGAGTTTTAGATATGCGCAGTCCGAACGCGATGTTCTCGAATACGTTTAAATGCGGGAACAGCGCGTATTTCTGGAAAACAGTGTTCAGCGGACGTTTATACGGCGGCAGGTCGTTAATGCGCTTGCCGTTGAATATAACGTCGCCCTTATCCGGCGTCGCAAACCCGCCGATTATACGCAGGGTCGTGGTCTTGCCGCAGCCCGAGGGTCCGAGCAGCGTGATAAATTCGTTGTCGTGGATATCAAGACTTATCCCGCGCAGCACTTTTTCACCGCTGAATTCCATTTCGATGTTGCGAAGCTCGATCAGTTTGTTTTTCTTTTTGTCCATCCTATTTCTATCAGTCTCCAATCGTCCGCGCCGAGCGCGTTTGGTGTGAAACCTCACCTTTCCGGTGTTATTTCGCCGGTGTAAAACATTATTTGTGCGTTTTGCCGGGCATTGATTCCACTCGTACCTATTCTAACAAAATTCGCGGCAAAATGCAATAGTTTTGTACAAAAACCCCACGTCAAAAGCGTTTATTATGATTTTTATACGCGCGGCTGCGAATATACGGAGGACGATTTTGCGCCGCGGATGAATATTGTCGCGAAAAGATATGCCGCCATGAGGAACAGCGTGAAATTATACGCCGTCCGCATAAGTATCCACACCGACAGCACCCACAGCGCCGCGATTCCGGCAAATGAAACCGCACGGCAAATTTTATGCGCTGCGCGCGGACAGAGCTGTTCGAGCGCGAGCGAAAGCAGAACGCCGCCGTCGAGCGTTTCGACCGGCAGAGCGTTCACTGCCGCGTAAAGGAGCGACGATACCGCGAACAGCGCCGCCGCGTCGTTTTTCGTTCCGCCGAATACAAAAAAGCACAGGAGATTGACGGCGCAGCCCGCCGCCGCGATTATTACGGCGCGTATACCGTACGGAGCGCCCGCCAAACGGATATCTATGCCGACCGGATAAAAGGTGAGCGACGAAATTTTATATCCGCAGAGCGCCGCCGCCGCAATGTGTCCAAGCTCATGTATAAACACGGCGGCAAAGGGCAGCAGCGCATACAGTGTGTAAATTGTACAATCTGTTATCGCGGCGGCGGCGAAAAATATTGTATAAGAGATAATTGTAGGCAAAACACCTTTAAAATTCATCAAAGTTATTGTCACCACCGGTGTTTTATGTTATAATACGTTAAATAAGGACGACAGTGCCGCAATTTATCGTTGGGATTTTCACGGCACGGCGAAAAACGCACGCCGACGGCATAAATTATCATCGGCATTGAAAGGACTATATTTTGTTTACAGATAAAAACGGCGACAACTGGTTCAAAGGAAATTTGCATACTCATACGAAGCGCAGCGACGGCAAACTCGAGCCGGATGAGGTTATTTCGCTCTACGCTTCACGCGGCTACGATTTTCTCGCTCTGACCGACCACTGGAAGCGCTCGCCCGATAACGAAAGCGACAAGCTGCTCACCATCTCGGGCGTCGAGCTTGACCGCAGCGTCGACGTCCGCGACGGCGTTTTTCATATCGTCGGCATCGGCATGACGCGCGATCCCGAATGTGAGCGCGGCGACGGCGCGCAGCAGCTCATCGACGCCATACGCGCGGCGGGCGGCGCAGCTATCCTCGCCCATCCCGCGTGGTCGCTCGATACTCCCGAATCGATAATGAAGCTGTCGGGACTGTGCGCGACGGAGATATACAACAGCGTATCCGGCACGCCGTTCAACGGACGCCCCTATTCCGGTCTTATCTCCGATATGCTTTCCTCTGCTGGCTATCGCCTTAATCTCGTCGCCTCTGACGACGCGCATTTCTACGATCCAAGCGTCGACGCCTGCCGCTCGTTCATAATGCTGCGCGCGAAATCGAATACGCGCGAAAACATCATGAGCGCACTTGCCGCCGGCGATTATTACGCGACGCAGGGTCCGCTGTTTTCGCATACCATCGAGGACGGAATTCTCACCGTCACCACGACTCCGGCGTCGCAGGTGCTGTTTTTAAGCGACAGCGTCTGGGTAGACGACCGCACGACGCGCGGCGACGGCATAACGTGCGCCACCTACAAAATCAAAGAGGGGCGCGACACCTTCGTCCGTTATGAAATCACCGACGCAAACGGTCTTACCGGCTGGTCGCAGCAGATATTTTTAGCATAAAATCGTCGCCCCTCAAATCATTTCAAAAACGTCCCGCAAATAAAAATAAAACCGCGCCCCCTTTAACGGCAGGGGTTTGGGGGCGTCCTCACGCCCCCAACGCGTCCCCGTACTTCGCGTCCCCGTACTCCCCGTCCACGTCCGCGTCCTCTGTCACGACAGGCGGCAGGACGTCGGAGGGGATATCGTGCAGCGATGCTGACGCCATCGCGGCGACGGCGGACATATCGGTTTCGGAAAACAGAGGTTCATCGGGAACAATGAGCAGCTTTGCCGCGAGCATTGCGGCGATCACTATTATCAAAAACAAAAATGTGCCGAAATAAGCGCGCAGATAACTGTCACGCGCACCTGTTTTAATAATTTTCACGGCATATCGCCCGCCTTTGCAATATTTTACAGCGTCCTGCCGTCAGGCGGGGACGCTCTCACAGAATTATACGCCGAATCTGGCGTAAATATAACGCCGCGCGGCGCTTTCCGCGTCGGGCGGACACATTTTGGGGTTTACATATTATGGGAAATAACATCACCTGGTACAACGGCTCGGTCGGACGGGCGCGGCGCGAACGCTCGATGGGACAGCGTCCGGCGGTCGTATGGTTCACCGGTCTTTCGGGTTCGGGAAAATCGACGGCGGCGGCGCTCTGCGAACGTCAGCTTTTCGAGCGCGGCTATAAGGCGTATCTCATCGACGGCGACAACGTCCGCCATGGGCTTAACTGCAACCTCGGCTTTTCCGCCGACGACCGCGCGGAGAATATCCGCCGAATAGCTCAGCTCGCCGCGACGGTCGCCGACAGCGGCATGATAGCGCTTGTCAGCGTCATCTCCCCCATGCGTGAAATGCGAGATAACGCGCGCAAAATCGCGGAGGAGCGCAGCGTCGATTTTATCGAGGTATATGTCAAAGCCGATGTCGCCGTATGCGCCGCTCGCGATCCGAAGGGGCTTTATAAAAAGGCGTTTGCCGGCGAAATAAAGGATTTTACCGGAGTCAGCGCTCCCTATGAGCCGCCGGTTTCGCCCGATATTACGCTCGACACGGCGCAAACTTCGCCCGAGCAGTGTGCGCTCGCCGTCACAAATGAGCTTATCCGCCGCGAGCTTGATTACGATAAGCTGCTTTCCGATATCATCCCCCTCGCCGTGCTGGCGGGAGAAGAAATCATGCGGATATACGCCCAATCCGACCTCGGAATAAGCTACAAGGACGACAGCTCTCCGCTCACAGCGGCGGATAAGGCGTCCAATGAGATCATCGTCGAGGGGCTGTCGCGGCTCTATCCGCAGTTCGCGCAGCTGACCGAGGAGAGCGCCGACGACCGCTCTCGCCTTTGCGAGCGCTGGTGCTTCATCGTCGATCCGCTCGACGGCACAAAGGAATTCATTAAACGAAACGGAGAATTCACCGTCAACATCGCGCTTTCGCACGATCACGAGAGCGTCGCCGGAGTCATATACGTCCCCGCGACGCGCGAGGTTTATTACGCCGCGCGCGGTATGGGAGCGTTCCGCACTCGCGGCGGCGTCACCGAGCGCATACACGTTACGGAGCGCACCGAGGATATCGTCGTGATGGAGAGCCGTTCGCACAACACTCCCGCGCTCGAAGCGCTGCTCGCCTCTCACGCCGGCAAAATATCCAAGCGCATAGGCGCGGGCAGCTCGCTCAAGGGCTGCCGCGTCGCCGAGGGCGTCGCCGACATATATTACCGCTGCGGTCCGACGATGGAATGGGACACCGCCGCAATGCAGATAATCTGCGAGGAAGCGGGCGCCATCTTCCGTCAGTACGACGGCTACGACAGCCCGATGTACTATAACCGCACGCACACGAGAAACGATCTGGGCTTCTATATACTCAACCGTCCGGAAAACAAGCTGTAAGGCTGGGTCTTACATAATTTTACATAACAGGCGCTTGATAAAATATCGGGTTTTGCACCCTTGTATTGAGAGGTACACGTCATGGACCATCTTGACGAACTGGAGAATAAAAGCATTTATATACTGCGCGAAGCCTACGCGAATTTCAAAAGCCTTTGTATGCTTTGGTCGATAGGCAAGGATTCGACCGTCATGCTCTGCCTTGCGCGAAAGGCGTTCTTCGGACACGTTCCCTTTCCGCTTGTTCACGTCGACACCCATTTTAAAATCCCCGAGATGATAGAATACCGCGACCGGCTCGCACGCGAATGGAAGCTCGATATGATATACGGCGAAAACCGCGAGGCGCTCGATAAAAAGCTCACCTATCCCGACGGCAACGCGACCCGGCTCGAATGCTGTCAGCGGCTAAAAACCGAAGCTCTGCGCAGCACCCTGTCCGGCGAATGGCCGCGCTACCGCATGAACCATGACACCGGAGAATATGAGCTTGACCGCAACACCGAGCCTTACACCGGAGTTATCGCCGGAGTACGCGCCGACGAGGAGGGCAGCCGCTCAAAGGAGCGCTATTTCTCGCCCCGCGATAAGAACAACGACTGGGATATAGGCGATCAGCCGCCCGAATTCTGGGGGCAGTATAAAACCGATTTCGCGCCCGGCACACACGTCCGGATTCACCCTCTGCTCGACTGGACGGAGCTTGATATCTGGGAATATATCCGCCGCGAAAACGTTCCGGTAGTGTCGCTTTATTTCGATTCCGGCGAGGGCAAGCGTTATCGTTCGCTCGGCTGCTGGCCCTGCACAAAACCGGTCGATTCGACAGCGAAAAACCTCGACGAGGTCGTCGCCGAGCTTAAAACCGGCAAATTCTCAAACATCGCCGAACGCAGCGGACGCGAGCAGGATAAAGAGGACGGCGGCGGGCTTGAGGAGCTTCGCAAAAACGGCTATATGTAAACGGACGGACGCCGCTCATGTCACACCATCATTTGCAGCGGCGAACCTTATGCACAGGCTGTGCATAAAATGATAGCCCGATGTAATTTCCGGCTTCATATTTAAGGAATATCTGAATAATGTGTAATTTGTCGGCGCCAATGTTGAAATACAAGGACTAAACGCCATTGATTTCAACGCGTCGGCGAATTAATCAGAGGTTCCTAAAAAACAAATAATATAAAAAAACATCCGGAGATAAATCAAATGAATATTGTAATCGTCGGTCATGTCGACCACGGAAAATCGACCGTTATCGGGCGGCTGCTCGCCGATACCGATTCGCTGCCCGAGGGCAAGCTCGAACAGATCAAGGAAATGTGCCGCCGCAACTCGAAGCCGTTCGAGTACGCCTTTCTGCTCGACGCGCTCAAGGACGAGCGCTCGCAGGGCATCACCATCGACACCGCGCGCTGCTTCTTTCATACGGAGAAGCGCCAGTATATCATCATCGACGCGCCCGGACACATCGAGTTCCTCAAAAATATGATAACAGGAGCGTCGCGCGCCGAAGCCGCTCTGCTTGTCATCGACGCGCACGAGGGCATTCAGGAGAACTCGCGCCGCCATGGCTATATGCTGTCCATGCTCGGCATTAAGCAGATCGCCGTGCTCGTCAACAAAATGGATCTCGTCGGCTACGACCGCACGGTTTACAATGACATCGTGGCGCAGTACAGCGAATTTCTCAATAAAATACATATTACGCCAAAAGCGTTCATACCAGTGAGCGCCATGGCGGGCGACAACATCACAAAGCCCTCTCCGAATATGCCTTGGTACGCCGGACGCTGCGTCCTCGACGAGCTTGACGACTTCGACGAGGAAGGCTCGCTCGAGGATTCAAAGCCACTGCGTATGCCGGTGCAGGACGTTTACAAATTCACCGGCTCGGGCGACGAGCGGCGCATCGTCGCGGGAACGATCGAGAGCGGCAGACTGCGCGTCGGCGACGAGGTGGTATTCTATCCCTCCGGCAAACGCACGTCGGTCAAAACCATAGAAGAATTCAACCGTCCGCAGCAGGACGAAAAGACCACCGGCTGGTCGGTCGGCTTTACCACCACCGAGCAGATATATGTCCGGCGCGGCGAGCTTTGCGCCAAAAACGGCGAACGCGCACCGAGAGTATCGCAGTCGGTGCGGGCGAGCGTATTCTGGCTCGGCTCATCTCCAATGACAATGGAGCGCGACTACATCGTCAAA
>JBAXZA010000050.1:0-8959 GCA_041670545.1 Eubacteriales bacterium
CTGCGCGACATGGAAAACGATTACGGCGTGTTGCCGCTCCCGAAGTATGACGAGAACCAGTCCGGCTATCTGACCAATGTCAGCGGCGCCGCTACTATGATAGTCATTCCGGTAAGCGTTTCAAATGCCGAGCGCACCGGAAATCTCATCGACGCGATGGCGGCGGCGTCATACGATATGATCTCGCCCAGCCTTTTCGATGTTATCGCCGGAACGAAGAACGTCCGCGACAGCGAATCGGCAGAGATGGTTCAGCTCATCGTGCGTAACCGCGTCTACGATCCCGTCCGTATGTACGGTATCGAGGGCAACAATTTCGCCGACGACCTGCTCGCCAAAAAGAACGCCGATGTCGCCTCCTTCTTCGCAAAGATTGAAACCAAGGCGCAGTCCTCGCTTGATAAGCTTATCACCTCGTTCACCGAAAATAACGGATAAAAACGCGATAAAAATGCTGGAGATTTGGAGCGTTCACGCAGAGATTTAACGAGAAAACGTGAGTGACAGTCTCAAGCGGAGTAAACAGAAAGTCAGCCATGTATGAGCAATTACGCTTTTGCATGGCTGACTTTTTGCGTGTAAAGGAAATTGCACCGGCGGAGTGTTACCACCAATACATCGTAAATTTCACTTCATTTCCGGTTCGACAGTAGGTCGACTTTGTCCTTATTTTATCGCAAAGTGCCGTATGCTATAACGGAGATTAAAGTATGTTTAGTATAATATCGGCGGCGGCGCGTGTGAGTGCCGCTATCGAGGTGTCGGCGACGCCGGCGACCATGTTGTCGCAGCGGTTGAGCGGCATTAGTACACGTTTGGCGCGGCTTCTCGCGACCGAGAGCGCCATTTTTGCCGTCACCTCGCCGCCGAGTGAGTCGGCGATCACAATTCCGATCGGCCCTGCTATGATATCTGCGGAGCGTGCGGCTACCGCGACCGGATTTTCACCTGTGGCGGCGCTGTCCGCGCCAGCTTTCATCATCGCCTGAGTCGCGAGGACGTTCGTCCCGACCGCCGTGATGCATATGTTATCCGCTTCAGCGTGAAGTATCTCGATCAGCCGCGCGCCGATGCGTCCGCCCTGACCGTCGATAACGAGTATATTCAGCTTGTTGTCAGGCATCTATAACGCTCCGTTCATAAAAGAGAATTATTCGCGTCCGCTCCAGCAGTAGGTGCAGAGACAGTCGTGCTCGATTCCGACCGAATCGAGCATATCGTCGAGTCTGTGATACTTGAGCGTGGTGAAATTGAGCTGGGAACGTATCGCTTCTATCATTTCAGCGTAATTTTTGGAATCGGGGTTCGCATAATCGCGCAGAAGCTCGGGATCGTTCGCGCGTTCTCCCTCACGCGCCGCGATTATACGGCGGGTGATGAGGTCGTATTCTGATGAGGAACGAGAGAAGTTCAGATATTTGCAGCCGAACAGCAGCGGCGGGCAGGCGGGACGGATATGCACCGCTTTTGCGCCGCTCGCGTATAAAAATTCAGTGGTTTCGCGAAGCTGAGTGCCGCGGACGATGGAATCGTCTATGAGCAGCAGCCGCTTGTCGCGTATGAGCGCGTCGACCGGTATGAGCTTCATGCGGGCGATAAGATTGCGCTGATTCTGCTGCTGCGGCATGAACGAACGCGGCCATGTGGGGGTGTATTTGATGAACGGACGGGTAAAAGGTATGCCCGAACGGTTGGCATAGCCGATGGCGTGCGCGGTTCCGGAATCGGGAACTCCGGCGACTGAATCCGGCTCGACATTGTCGCGCCGAGCGAGGAAATCGCCGCAGTTATAGCGCATTTTTTCGACGTTGACCCCCTCGTAGGAGGAGGAGGGATAGCCGTAATATATCCACAGGAAGGTGCATATCTTCATCTTTTTCTGAGGAGCGCGCAGAGTTTCGACCTTGTCCTTTGTGACAAAGCATATTTCGCCCGGGCCAAGCTCGCGTTCGGCGGTGTAGCCAAGATTGAGGTAGGCGAACGACTCGAACGATACGCAGTGAGCGCCCGCCTTGTGACCGATGCACAAAGGTGTACGCCCCATGCGGTCGCGCGCGGCGTAAATTCCGTCTCCGGTAAGCACGAGTATCGTCATCGAGCCTTCGATGAGCGACTGCGCGTAGGCGATGCCGTCCTCGATGGTGTTTTTCTTGTTTATCATCGCCGCGACAAGCTCGGTGCTGTTGATTTCACCTCCGCTCATTTCAAGGAAATGAGTAGTGCCGGTATCGAACATCTGCGCGACGAGCGCGTCGGAATTGTTGATGCGTCCGACCGTGGTTATCGCGAAATTGCCGAGATGCGAACGAACGATAAGCGGCTGCGGCTCGTTGTCCGAGATACAGCCGATGCCGAGTCCGCCCTCCATCGTTGAAATGTCGTTTTCAAATTTTGTGCGGAAAGGCGAGTTTTCGATATTGTGTATGGCGCGCTCGAAGCCCTTGCCGCCGTATACGGCGAGTCCGCCGCGTTTTGTTCCAAGATGCGAATGGTAATCAACGCCGAAGAAAAGGTCAAGGACGCAGTTGTCGCCGGAGGCTACTCCGAATAATCCACCCATTTATTTATTCTCCCGATCAATAAAATTTATAAATATACGTTTTTCAACGAAATCAGTCCCAAGGCTATCTTCAAACTGCCCGGGACTGAATAATTATAACATACTTTTATCGTTTTTTCAACAAAATTCTATGAACATATGTAATTCAGCGAAAAATACCGTTTTTCCCCCGCAATGTGCAATATCAGGGGTCAGTCGGAATTTTTCGCTTCCGGACAGCGTCAATCTTTAAATAATCTTAAAAAAGTATTCTTGTTTTCGGCGTTTTTATATGTTATAATAAGTGTTATGATAGTATTGGGTAATAATATATTGAAGCACGGTCTTGCGCTCGCGCCAATGGCGGGAGTCGCCGACCGGTCGTATCGCGCCGTGTGCAGGGAATACGGCGCTGAATACACGGTTTCGGAAATGATCTCGGCAAAAGCCGTTCATTATAAAGATAAAAAAACAGACGCGCTCGCGCAGCTCGACTGCGGCGATCATCCGTCGGCGATACAGCTTTTCGGAAGCGAACCGGATATAATGGCTGAAGCCGCCGAAGATATCGAGCGCCGCTTCGCCCCCGATGTCATAGATATCAACATGGGCTGTCCTGTGCCTAAGATAACCGGCAACGGAGAGGGAAGTGCGCTTTCAAAAAATATTCCGCTCGCCTGCGGTATCGTCCGCGCGATAAAAAGTGCCGTGAGCGTTCCGGTGAGCGTGAAAATACGCAGCGGCTGGGATTCTGAGCATAAAAACGCGCCACGGCTTGCCGCCGCGCTTGAGGAAGCCGGCGCTGATATGATAGTCATACACGGCAGGACGAAAACGCAGATGTACGCTCCTCCGGTTGATTTTGAGATCATCCGCGAGGTTTGCTCCGCTCTGACGGTGCCGTGTATCGCAAACGGCGGTATTTATGACGCTGCGGACGCACTTGAAATGTTTGAGCGCACCGGCTGCGGCGGTATTATGATAGGGCGCGGCTCATACGGCAATCCGTTCATATTCCGCGAGATAAGCTGTATGCTTGAGGGCAAGCCTTGCCTGAAGCCGGAGCGGGGCGAGATCATCGATACGGCGCAGCGTCACATGGCGATGCTCATTGCCGACAAGGGATATACCGGAGTACTCGAAGCGCGCCGCCATATGGCGTGGTATATAAGAGGCTTTGACGGCGCGGCATCGCTTCGCGGACGGATCAATACCGCCGCGTCAAAGGACGAAATATTCGAGCTTCTCGAGGGACTCAGAGCCGGAGCTGAGCGTTAAAACATAATTAACGTGAGTTCGACGGGGGCAGGTACGCGGCCCCACGGCATACGATACCGTTGAAAAAGGCCTGGCGAAAACTTTAATAAAAAGGTTTATTAAAGAGTATGGATAAATTTGTTTGTACCGCACCATTTCTCTCGCGTATAGTGATGTGGTTTTCGCGAACTTGCGCCGCCTAATCAGGGTACCTCCCCTGAATCGGCAGCTGGTTTTTTAGGCTGATAATAATTTTGTCGAACTCACGTTAATTAACCGCGCCGTCCGCGTGGGACTGCGCTCATATATAGCTTATATCTGTAAACTTAGCCGCGTAATGACCGTATTCGGCATTTTATAAATTGTAAGGGGTACAGGCCGTGCTGATAACTCACGGTTCATGCCGTTATGCGTATCGGAAAGGCATGGTTTGATTTATGGACAACAATTTTGATGAAGCGAAGCTCATAACGCTTGCCTGCGGAGGAAACAGCGAAGCCTTCGGAGAACTGGTAAGCCATTATGAGAGCTTTGTATATAACGTGGTATACCAAATAATGGGCAACCGCGAGGACGCGCTCGACATATCGCAGGACAGTTTTATAAAAGCGTACCGTTCGCTTTCGAGCTTCCGCGGCGACTGCCGTTTTTCGACATGGCTTTATCGTATCGCGGTCAATACCTCAAAGGACGCTCTGCGCTCACGTTCAAAGCACAACGTGACGTCGCTGACCGAATTTGAGGACGGCGACGACGAAACGAAAAATATCGATATACCGGACGACACGCCGGAGAATATGCCGGAGGAGGCGCTCGACGGCGACGAGAGACGGCGCGCCGTCAGGCTTGCGATCGAGGCTCTTTCGGAGGATCACCGCGCCGTGGTGCTGCTGCGTGATGTTTCCGGTTATTCCTACGAGGATATAGCCGAGATGCTCGGGCTTGAGATAGGAACGGTCAAAAGCCGTCTGAACCGCGCTCGGCTTGGGGTGAAAAATTATCTCATCAAGCACGAGCTGATCTGACCGTACATAACAGTCATTCTGTCCGATATTAAATTGATGTCAAATTATGAATAAAATATCGGGAACTTTTTAATATACAGCGGCGTCAAAACTCATGTGAACGGACAGCTCATGTCCGCAACAAGCCGTAAAACGGCGCAGAAAACATTTCACATTATCGCCGCGTACATCCGCGTTTCTCACGGAAAGGAATGATATCCGTCTGATGACACAAAAAAACTGTGAAGCCTGCATAGACCTGCTCTCAGATTATATCGACGGCGCTCTGTCAAATGATGACAAGACCGCAGTCGAGGAGCATTTGACAGAGTGCGAAGCGTGCAGACATGAATATGAGCAGCTGAAGCAGACCGTTTCGCTGCTTTCCGACACTAAATATAATCCCGACGGCGCTGTTTACGATGCCGTCATGAAGTGCCTGAGGGAAGAAAATCCACGCGCCGTCAAAAAGAAGCACGGCTTTATGTTTATGCCCGGATCTGCCTGCCTTGGTATGCTGACAGCGGCTGCCGCCGTCGCGCTCGTGATATTTCTCGGACGCGGAGCGATTTTTGACAATGATATCATAATACGTTCGCCCAAAAGAGCCTCCGACGCGGCGGCTGACAGCTCGCCTAAGGCTTGTGAAAGCGATGACGGCGAGTCCTGCGGCGGCGAATACTCGGACGACGGCGCGGTAATGTACAGCCTTACCGCCGGAGACGAGGATTCCGGGGAGGAAACGTCAGCCGAAGACGGCAGCGCTTACATGGACGAACGTTCGCCGGAAAATAACGTTTCCTCATCAGCGCCCAATCTTTTCAGCAACGCCATGACATCGTCATACGATCCGGTCGCGGTATACACCGAGCAGTACGCTCCGTCCTATGCCGGATATGTTTCAGCTGTGGCTATTGTACGCGGCGCGGATTGGTCGGCGCAGAATATCGTCGATTATATTGATATGATCGAATACAGCGACGCGGCGGCGTATATAAGCCTTTACGACAGCGATTCTCTCACCGCCGTCAAAAACGGATATGCAAGCTGCGAGATTTATACCTCGGAAACAGATTCCGGGGACGCCGGATATCTTCTGATAATCGTGATGAAGATTGGCGGCTGAGCATATGAAAAACCGCCCTTCGGCGGCTTTTTTATTGCAGAAATGTAAATAATGTGAGTTCGACGAGGGCAGGTACGCGGTTTTTTCGAGAAAAAGCGTGGCAAAAAGCTTTAAAAAAAAGGTTTATTAAAGAGTATGGATGAATTTGTTTGTACCGCACCACTTCTCTCGCGTATAGTGATGTGGTTTTCGCTGACTTGCGCCGCCTAATCAGGGTCCCTACCCTGAATCGGCAGCTGGTTTTTTATGCTGATAATAATTTCGTCGAACTCACGTTAAATAACGTGAGTTCCGTGTTATTTGTATAGGCTCAAGAAAATTTCATCTGCGAAACGAATGACCAAGCGAGCAGAGCGCGGCTGCCCCATCAGGTGAGGAACGCTGATGCGGCGTTTACGGCGCTTCAAAGAAATCCGCGCAGCAGCTTTTGCGTATCTGCCGCGCTTGTTCCGGCGCAGAGAACCGCGTATTTTCCGCTTTGAAAAACATATACTTCGATCCGCCCTCCATTCGGTGTTCCGTCGAGCGTGTCGGGAAAATAAAGCTCATTGTTCACCGAAGCGAGCATGGCGGCACGGTATTCGAGCATATGTGTGAGAGTCTTTGCGCCGGAAAGAGAATTCGCGCATAGGATATGTATTTCGAAAATTTCGAGCGTCGCCGACATATAAACCGCGTAATCTTCGCACAGACCGAGCATATCGAAGGCTTCGTTGGATGCTCCGATGTAAATTCGCGAAGCGTCCGCCCGCGATAAATATTGCTCCGAAGCATACGGAGCGCCGTCGAAATAGACGCGTCCGACGGGCGGCGGCGACGGCATGGAGGATATCGCCTTCGATAAAATATCGGTCGCGGTATCGCCGCCTATTTTGCCGCAGGAGCAGACGGATAATGAAATTATAAGCAGAATTATAATAAACAGACGCAATTTATTCATATAAAAACAGCTCCGGTGAGTGTATAATATCGTTATGCGGCAGCCGGAGATGGAGCCGCAGGATATTATATTCATAAAACCGTCCGTATATGCGGACGGCGGAGGTAGATATGAAGATCAAAATTTACGGCGACGGAATAACGGCGCACAAAGCGCTGTCCGACGCCGGATTCGATATGGCAGCTCCTTGCGGCGGACGCGGAAGCTGCGGTAAATGTAAAATCAAGCTGACTGGAGCGCTCGACGCTCCGTCGGCAGACGAGCGCAAACGTCTGGGGGACGATTTCGAGCGGGGTTATCGTCTTGCCTGCCAAGCGATTCTTCGCGGTGAAGCGTTTGCTGAAACCGAAGACGAAGCTCGCATGGAGGTATTGACGCAGACTGGCGGCGCAATAATCGGAAGCTCTCCGATCGCGGACGAGGGTTATGCCGTCGCCGTCGACATCGGAACGACGACGCTCGCGGTGTATTTGTGCGATCTCGGACAGCGGCGTGTGATCGCAGAGCGCGGCATACGCAATCCGCAGGCTTCCTTCGGTGCGGACGTTATCACGCGAATGACGCATATAATCGAAAACGACGGCGGACTCAGCCGTCTGCACGATATATTATGGGAGAGCGTCAGCGCCGTCGTCGCTGAAATGTGCCCGGATATCAGCGCGGTGAAATATATATGCGCCGCCGGAAACACGGTAATGCAGTGCATAGCTGACAATATCGACCCTCGCACAATCGCGTCCGCACCCTTCACAGCGCCGACGCTGTTCGGAGAATATTCGGCAAACACCGGTATAAACGGCGCTCCGATATATTATATGCCCTGTTTCGCTTCATATGTCGGAGGCGATATAGCCTCCGGATTATGCGCCGCCGACGTCGATATTTCCGAAGAAACCGAGCTTTTCATCGATATCGGAACTAACGGCGAGCTTGCGGTCGGCGGCAGAGAAAAGCTTATCTGCTGCGCGACGGCGGCGGGACCGGCGTTTGAGGGAGCGTGTATCGAATGCGGTATGTCAGGCACCGAGGGCGCTGTCAATACAATATTGCCGGTTAAGGCTATAAATGCAGCGGACGCCGGAAAATACCGTCAGACACCGGACGGCTTATTCGGTTATACCGTCATAGGCGGAGGTGAGCCGCGCGGAATATGCGGTTCGGCGCTCATCGATCTTATTGCCGTGCTGCTCGACGCTGAAATCATCGACGAAACAGGAATGCTTGAGGACGATTACATACTCTGCGAGAGCGGAAATATCCGTTTGACTCCGCGCGATGTCCGTGAGGTTCAGCTCGCAAAAGCAGCCATTGCCGCAGGAATTTATACCATGTGCGAGCATGGCGGCATAAAAATAAACGAGGTGTCGGCGGTAAAATTAGCCGGCGGCTTCGGAGCGTTTCTCAAGGTTTCGTCGGCGTGCAGAATCGGGCTTATACCGTACGAGCTTGCCGAAAAGGTCGCTGCTGTCGGCAATACCTCGGGAGCGGGCGCGGCGCACTGGCTGCTCGACGAAAATTTCCGCGAGAGGATAGCGCACATTCGCGATCACGCCGAATATGTCGAGCTTTCGGGCGATAAACGTTTCAATAACTATTATATGGAGCAGATGTGCTTCGGCGAATGATGTTTTTCGGTATAGGATCGCCTTTATCGGCGCACGGTGTATAAAAATTCATTTTTATCTGTTATAATTATATATAATGCAGACGTTTCACACGTCCTTACACAAAATATGAAGGGAAGATTCCGAATTGTCAGCAATAAAAGTGATAGATCACGGCGTATATCTGCGCGGCGATAAATTCGAGGACGCATCATCCATTCCTGCTTCTGAAGCGGCGAAAAATACCATCGCGTATAATATATTGCAGTCGCACAGTATAAGCGGCGACAGTGAGAACCTCAAAATCAAATTTGACGCAATGGCGTCGCACGACATCACCTATGTCGGTATAATCCAGACCGCGCGCGCGAGCGGCTTTGATAAATTCCCTATCCCATATGTGCTTACAAACTGCCATAACAGCCTTTGCGCGGTCGGCGGAACAATAAACGAGGACGATCATGTGTTCGGTCTTTCCGCGGCGAAAAA
>JBAXZA010000051.1:0-8911 GCA_041670545.1 Eubacteriales bacterium
CAAATAAAGGAAATAAAATATGACAGAACGTCAGAAATATACCCGTAACTTTTCGATAATAGCGCATATCGACCATGGCAAATCGACGCTTGCCGACCGTCTGCTCGAAAAAACGCGCGCCGTATCCTCCCGCGATATGGAGGAACAGGTGCTTGACAATATGGATCTGGAGCGCGAGCGCGGTATCACGATAAAGGCACGCGCCGTCAATGTTCATTACGACGCGAAGGACGGACATACCTATTCGTTCAATCTCATCGACACTCCCGGTCATGTCGACTTCAATTATGAGGTTTCGCGCTCGCTCAACGCCTGCGAGGGGGCGCTGCTTGTCGTCGACGCGACGCAGGGAATCGAAGCGCAGACGCTCGCCAACGCTTATCTCGCCGTCGACGCCAATCTCGAGATCGTTCCGGTCATTAACAAGATCGATCTCCCGTCGGCGGATATCGAGCAGGTAAGGGGCGAAATCGAGGAGGTCATCGGAATACCATCAGAGAACTGTCCGGCGGTGTCCGCGAAAACCGGACTGAATATCGAGCAGGTTCTCGAGCATATAGTCACCGATATTCCTGCTCCCGGAGGCGACGAGGACGCGCCGCTCAAATGTCTTATCTTTGATTCATATTACGATTCCTATCTCGGCGTCGTCGTATATGTCCGTGTATTCGACGGAAAGGTCAGAAGCGGCGACCGCATACATCTTATGCACAAAAATACTGAATTCGAGGTCGTCGACGTCGGAACGATGGCTCCGTTCGGACTGAGCAAAACAGACGAGCTTACGGCGGGGCAGGTCGGCTATATCACAGCGTCGATAAAAGACGTCGGCGAAACGCGCGTCGGCGATACCATAACGCTCGCGGATAATCCCACTGCGTCTCCGCTTCCCGGCTTCAAGCACGCGCAGCCCATGGTTTTCTCCGGTATATATCCCTCCGACGGCGCGAAATACGGCGATCTGCGCGACGCGCTCGAAAAGCTTCAGCTAAACGACGCGGCGCTTACCTATGATCCCGAAACCTCCGCGGCGCTCGGCTTCGGCTTCCGCTGCGGCTTTCTCGGACTTCTGCATATGGAAATCATCGAGGAGCGGCTGGAGCGTGAGTTCAATCTCGACCTCATAACGACCGCGCCGAGCGTTATTTACGAGCTTACCATGCGCGACGGCAGCGTTAAGCATATCGATAATCCGTCCAATTATCCGTCGCCCGATGAAATCGAGGTCGCCGCCGAGCCGGTTGTCCGAGCGAGCATTATCACCCCGACCGAATATGTCGGCGGTATAATGGATCTCTGTCAGGACAGACGCGGAACGTCCATCGATATGAAATACATCGACGCGCATCGTGTCGAGCTGCATTATGAGCTGCCGCTCAACGAAATTATATACGATTTCTTCGACGCTCTCAAGAGCCGCAGCAAGGGCTACGCTTCGCTCGACTACGAGATATCCGAATACAGACCGAGTCAGCTTGTAAAGCTCGATATCCTGCTGAACGGAGATATCGTCGACGCGCTTTCCTTCATCGTTCACGCTGATAAGGCATACGCCCGCGCGCGTAAAATTTGCGAGAAGCTCAAGGATAATATCCCGCGTCAGCTTTTCGAGATTCCGGTGCAAGCTGCTATCGGCGGCAAGATAATCGCCCGCGAAACCGTCAAGGCGCTGCGCAAGGATGTGCTCGCCAAGTGCTACGGCGGCGATATTACGCGTAAAAAGAAGCTGCTGGAGAAGCAGAAGGAAGGCAAAAAGAAGATGCGTCAGCTCGGCTCGGTCGAGGTTTCGCCCGAAGCTTTCATGGCGGTGCTCAAGCTCGACGATAATTGATCTGAAAGGAAGCTGCCCGGCGGATATCTGAAATGCGCCGGGTGCGACATATAAAATGGTAAAAAAGAAACAAACGGCGGACGAGCTGCGCGGGCTGGGACTTTATCTGCACATACCCTTCTGCCTGTCGAAATGCGCGTACTGCGATTTCTATTCGCTGCCCTGCGGACAGCTTGACGCACGCGAGCAGAAATCCGATATGCGCCGCTATACCGATTCGCTCATGCTGCATATGGAGGATTATTCTCGCCCGTGCGAGGAATATATCGTCGAAACGGCGTTCATCGGCGGCGGTACGCCCACCTGTATGCCAACTCCGCTGCTGCTCGATATAATCGACAGCGCCTACGATAATTTCCAGATCGCCGAGGACGCGGAATTTACCATCGAAGCGAATCCCGCGACGGTCGACCGCAGAATGCTCAAAAATCTGCGTAAAAACGGCGTCAACCGTATCAGCTTCGGGCTTCAGTCTGCAAACGACGACGAGCTTCGCGGACTCTCGCGGGCGCACAATTTCGAGGATTTTCTCGAATCGTTCGACGATGCGCGCCGCGCTGGTTTTGATAATATAAACATTGATGTCATGTACGGTATACCGAATCAGACAAAGACGTCGCTGCGCGCGACTCTCGACTGCGTTATCGCGCTCGATCCCGAGCATATTTCATTTTACGGACTTAAAATCGAAGACGGCACTCCATTCGCCCGCCGCCGCGATACGCTCGTGCTGCCAGACGAGGATACCGAGTGCGATATGTATCTCGAAAGCATCGAATATCTCGAAAAAATGGGTTATCACCACTACGAAATATCGAATTTCGCGCGTGACGGAATGGAATGCAGGCACAATCTGAAATATTGGAACTGCGAGGAATATCTGGGACTTGGTCCTGCCGCTCATTCGTATTTCGGCGGGAAACGTTTTTCCTTCAAGCGCGATATCAAGGCGTATATGGAAGCGCTGGAGGATACCGACAGCGGCGTCGATCTGCTCGACGACAGCTACGAGGTGTCGCAGAGCGATCGCAGCGGCGAATATATCATGCTCCGCCTGCGCCTTTGCGACGGTCTTGATGTAAACGAATACGAAAAACGCTTCAGTCTTGATTTTGAAAAGCAGTACGGAAAATATCTCAAGCTATATGTCGAAAACGATTTTATGCGTCACGACGGCGCAAGCTACAGCTTCACACCTAAGGGAATGTACGTCAGCAATTATATCCTTTCGGCGATGCTGGATTTCGACTCGGGAATCGATGAAAAAAAAACAATAGGGACTGATATGTAGTCCGTAAAACGGCGCTCATACGAATGAAGATTCGCATGAGCGCCGTTTTTTCCATATTTTTTGCATTGCGCCATTGTGTGACATATGTTATAATAGTCACATATTTCACAGGAAAGAAGGCTATCATATGTTGAAAATGACAAATACCAAAATGCTGTTCAAAGCGTCAATATCGGTGCTTATCGCTGCCGCGATGACGTTTCCGTCCTTCGCAGCGGAGGTCAATATTACGGTGGACGGTGAAAGCATCAGCGAAGCGAGCGCACGGCTGATCGGCGGTACGACCTATGTGCCGCTTGACGAATTTGCCGAAATAATGCTTCCGCAGGACGGCGAATGTGCCGATATCGACGCCGAAGCCGGAGAAAATTACATAGAAGCGAACGGTCGTGCGATATATAATCCATCGCCTGTTATCGAGGACGACACTCTTTATGTTCCAATACGTTCGCTCGCGGCGGCTCTCGGCGCGGATATCGCGTGGGAGGGCGGAACGAAAACGGTAAGCGTCGGACGCGGAGCGAGCGCTATCGAGGACGCCGGCGATTATTACAGCTCCGATCAGCTTTATTGGCTGTCGCGCATAATATCAGCCGAGAGCCGCGGCGAGAGCCTTGAAGGGCAGATCGCGGTGGGCAGCGTGATACTCAACCGCGTCCGCAGCGGCGAATTCCCGGATACGATATATAATGTGATCTTCGACCGCCGATGGGGAGTGCAGTTCACCCCGACAGCAAACGGCGCAATTTATTCTAAGCCCTACGATATCAGCGTTACGGCGGCGAAAATCTGTCTTGAGGGTTACATAACAGACGAAAGCATACTTTATTTCATCGAACAGTCGGCGGCGACTAATTTGTGGGTGCCGAACAATCGTCCGTATGTGCTGAGCATCGGCTGTCATGATTTTTATTCCTGATAAAGAATAAAATATCCTGTCGTAAAAGCTGTCCTATAAGTTAAAATTTATTAATCTAACAAAATAATATTACAAATTATATACATTTTAACAAAAAAATAAAATTTTTATAATTGTGCTTGAAAAATTGTATTTATAATGTTATAATTAGATAAGATAATAATTAACTTTGGAGGGGAATATTATGAAAAAATATCTTGCTTTTGGTATCGCCGCTCTTATGTCCGTAACTCTCGGACTCAGCTGCTATGCGAATAATTCTTTTACCGCTTCGAGCGGAACCTGCACTGTTGACGGCGTTCGCGACACCGCTTACGTTTCCGCCGGAATTCCCGTAAACTTTGCCGAGGACGGCAATGTCGGCGCTACCGCAGTAGCTTATGCCGCTTGGGATTCCTCGTATCTTTATATTTACGCGGAAGTTACCGACGCTGCCGTTACCCCTGCTGCTGACGTCACTTCGATCTGGTCAAACGACAGCGTTGAGTTTTATGTAAACCTTTCCGGCGAAGAGGGCGCTATTACCGATATCAACGCTGCTCAGTATACATATGGTCCTAACTTCACCGCGTTCGCAGGCGGCGGACTCCATCGCGAGAACAATGTAGACTCCTGCCTCTCCGCGTTCACAATGACCGATACCGGCTATACCGTTGAAGTTGCTATTCCGTGGGGCGGCGATTATACTCCTGCCGAGAACGCTTCGTTCCCCTTTGTAATGGCAGTAAACGATGACTCCGACGGCGATGCTTCCACCCGTGAAGCACAGGTTATGACCGGCGCAGGTCAGACCGCCGCATGGTCCACCGCAGACAGCAACTGGGATACTCTTACCCTCAGCGGCGAGAAATATGTTGAAATTATTGAGGAAGCTCCCGCAGAAGAAGCTCCCGCAACAGAAGAAGCAGCTCCCGCTCAGACCAACGCTGCTCAGACCTCCGACGCCGTTCTCGCTTCCGTCGCTCTCATGAGCGCCGTGGCAGCAGCAGCGTTTGTCGCAAAGAAGATCAGAAAGTAAGAATGATTTACGTCGCGTTTTGATATAAAGCGGCATCGCATGATTTCAATTGTGACGCTGTCCAAACAAAACGCAAAAGCGCTCCTGTGTGATTTTTCACGCGGGAGCGCTTTTTTTGTTTTTCAGAGCGTTTACTCCCGCCGTGTCGCGGATATGCGCGTGAAAGCTTCCACTCCCCCCAAAATAACTCGCGGCGCAGGGTTCGGCGCGTATATATGCGCTGAAAATAGTATGAACGGCAAAAATATATCATCAGCGACCGCAGATGGCGACATATTTGACGGTGTGACCGTGATATAATAGCAGTATGGTCAAACTGTCACAGTGGATAGCGGCGCACGGCTGCGCGCTGAAAGAGAGGATCATGCAGGGACAGACCGTTTACGGCGATATTCTCTTTTTTATTAATTTTTCGATGGACTTTTTGGCGCTCTATATCACCTCGCGAGTCCGCAAAAACCGGCGCGGCGCGGCGCGTATGCTGCTTGCGGCGGCGCTCGGAGCTATCTGGGGCGTGATATCAGTGATGTATTCCGGAAACGCGGCGATCAATTTTGTGCTGCTCGCCGCTGTCGCCGCTATTATGTGTCAGATAGCGTTTCGCGGCGGTGTGCTCGATATGCTGCGCGATACCATCGTATATTTTACAGTGAGTATGCTGCTCGGCGGCGCGGTGACGGCGCTCTGCGGATTTTTCGATGGCTGCGTCGAGCGTATAACCGTTTCCGGGCAGAGCTATCGCATCGAACAGGGCGTTCCGGTCGCGCTGCTCTGCCTTCTCGCGCTGATAAGCGCCGCTGTAACGCTCATCTCCGACCGGATAGCGTCGCGTTTTCGCCGGACGCGAACGGTGGAGCTTGAGCTTTGCGGCAAAAAGTTCACCGCGATGTCGGACGACGGAAATCTCCTCTGCGACCCGATATCCGGCGCGCCGGTAATATTCCTGCGCGACGATGCCGCCGACGCGATATTTGCGCCGGAGATATGCGCTCTGCTTCGCTCGGATAATTTTGTGCCGCCGCCCGACGCCGATATGTCGCTGCTCGCGCGGCTTCGCATGATACCGCTCTCAACCGTCGACCGGCGTCGGCTTGTCTGCGGCTGGCATCCGGCTTATGTCCGCGTAGGTGGGCGGGAGTGCGACGCGGTAGTCTGTCTGTCGCGCACGCTCGCGCTGCCGCCGGATACCGCCGCGCTCGTTCCGTCCTCGCTGTTATAGTCCGCTGTAAATTTCGCCGAATAAAAACCTACATATATTATAAGGAGGCAGTCATGAAATTTTTAATGAAGCTCGTTTTCACATTCCGGATGTTGCTTTCAAAGCTGTTTATGAGAATCCGGAGCGGGGTATATTATATCGGCGGGACGGATACGCTGCCGCCGCCGCTTACGCACGAGCAGGAAGCGGAGGTCATAGCCCGGCTCGATTCCGAACCTGAGCTTCGCGGAGTGCTTGTCGAGCATAATCTGCGGCTTGTCGTGTATATCGCAAAAAAATTTGAAAACACCGGTATCGGAATCGAGGATCTGATATCGATCGGAACGATAGGGCTGATGAAAGCGATAAAAACGTTTCTGCCCGATAAAAATATAAAGCTTGCCACCTACGCGTCGCGCTGCATCGAAAATGAAATATTGATGTTTATCCGCAAAACAACCGGACTTCGCGGCGAAATTTCTATCGACGAACCGCTGAGCGTAGATTGGGACGGCAACGAGCTGCTGCTTTCGGATATAATATCGTGCGAGGAGGACAGCGTTTCGCGTTCGCTCGAGCAGGAGGAGGACAAGCGGATAATCCGCGAGGCGGTGTCGCGTTTGGACGAGCGCGAACGAGCCATCATCGAGCTGCGCTTCGGGCTGAACACTCCTCCCGGTGAGGAATGTCACGAGCTGACGCAGAAGGAGGTCGCCGTAATGCTCGGCATATCGCAGTCGTATATATCGCGGCTCGAAAAGAAAATTCTCGACCGTCTGGGGCAGGAAATGACCGCGCTTATCTGATTTTTCGGAAAAATATAAAGAATTTCTAAAAAAGCTCTTGACAAAAGCTGATATTGTGATATAATAAATGTGTACCAAAAAGGTATACAATAATTTTAAAGGTAAATCATGAGAATTACAAGCGAAGTTGACTATGCGCTGCGAATAATGCGCGCGCTCGCGGTTTCCGCTGACTGCTGTCTGCATAACGGCTGCGGCGGCGAATGCAGAGGAAGCTGCAAGATCGATGCGAAAACGATTTCGGAAACGATAGGAGTCCCTCCGCAGTTTACACTGAAGATACTGCGCAAGCTTATGGCAGGCGGACTTGTAAAATCCTATAAGGGCATGAGCGGCGGCTACGCAATCGCGATGAAGCCGGACGATATCACGATGAGAGCGGTGGTCGAAACTATCGACGGCCCGTTTATGATATCAAAGTGCCTGAGTGAGGATTACGAATGTACCCGCGCGCAGATAGAGAACGACGGCAATAAGGACTGCTGTTATTTTCACCGCGTATTCGATTCGATCAACGCTAAGATCGCCGAGGAGCTTGATAAAATCACGCTCGGCATGGCGATTCGCGGCGAGAAGCCAAAACAAGACAACAACTAAAAATGTAAAAATATGGAGGATAATTATTATGAAAAAGTGGAAATGCTTAATTTGCGGTTATATTTATGAAGGCGAAACTCCCCCCGAAAAATGTCCCCAGTGCAAGGCTCCCGCTGAAAAATTCGTCGAGGTGACTGACGAGGCAGAGGGCTTTGCGACAGAGCATATCGTCGGTATCGCTAAGGACGTTTCTCCCGAAATACTCGAGGGACTTCACGCCAACTTCACCGGCGAATGCACCGAGGTCGGTATGTATCTCGCAATGAGCCGTCAGGCTGACCGCGAGGGTTATCCGGAGATCGCCGAGGCTTACAAGCGCTACGCTTTCGAGGAAGCGGAGCACGCGGCTAAATTCGCCGAGATGCTCGGCGAGGTCGTCACAAACGACACCAAGACCAACCTCAAGCTGCGCGCAGACGCCGAAGCGGGCGCGTGCGAGGGTAAGTTCGAGCTTGCAAAGCTTGCTAAGGCACAGAATCTTGACGCTGTCCATGACACCGTTCATGAGATGGCAAAGGATGAAGCACGTCACGGCGCCGGCTTCAAGGGTCTGCTCAAGAGATATTTCGGTATCTGAGCATTCACTCTGAATAAACTGCAATCGGCGGCATAAGAGCATATAGCTAATAATGAAAAAAGCGGACGGTTTTATCGTCCGCTTTTTGTTATATGTGTAAATATTTAACGCTGCGGCATTATTGACAATAACAGCTTTTGATAGTATAATGATGGTAACGGACGCGCGGCAAAAAGCATATGAAAGCCGTCCGCAAACGAATAATTATAAAGAATCGAAAGCCGTTGGGCGAATATTACCGCGCGGCGACGCTTTTGCAGGTAAATATGGACGCAGAAAACAAAATTTCGGACGATCCGGCTTATATCCCGATAAATCTCGCCAAAAAAGCGGGAATGCTGATACTTGAAAATGGCGGGGAAACCTTCCGCGCCGAGGAAACTGTCATGCGCATCTGCCGTACCGCCGGATATACGGCGTCGGAAACCATCGCCCTGCCGACCGGACTTTTCATAACACTTTCGCGCGGGAGCGAAGCGGAGCGGCAGATCGGCTGCCGCTGCGCCGACACAGTCGTCGGACGCGTCAAAAAGCGGACGGTCGATCTAAGCCGGCTCGAGCAGACGAACGCCGTTGCGCGGCTCTATACCGGCGGCGAAATATCCGCTGAGGAAGCTTATCGCCGGCTGTGCGAGCTTGAGCGCGAGCGGGCGGTCAATAAATATCTCACGGCG
>JBAXZA010000052.1:0-8903 GCA_041670545.1 Eubacteriales bacterium
GACGGCAGCGGTTGTTGCGAAGAATATTTTTGCTCCGAACAATCGATGCCATCATCCGGCGCATCAGGGTACACATATCCGCTGGTGCGGCTGCGCCACACCTTGCTTGGAGAGAAACAGCGGCATTAACGAGACTTCATCTTGCAGAGAGCGCTCACACGCGGGAGTGCCGCACGTACTTTGCGCGTCCCAGCGGGGGAAGGGGAGCCCGAGGGGTGAGGGGCGCCGCCGCGTCCCGCACCCTTCGGATTCGTACCCGTAAACCTACACGAAAATGTCCGCGAGTGTAAACCAACGCGAAAACGTCCACGCGTAAAACGTCCGCGCGAAATTCATATCACCCATAATATGTCAACATCACACCACAAAATATAAAAAAATACAAATCAAAAATATAAAAGGAAAAATACAAATTATGAAAGAGATCCTACTTGCCAAATACGGAGAAATCGCCCTCAAGGGACTGAATAAACGCTGGTTTGAGCAGATTTTGAACCGCGAGCTTCGCCACAGGCTCACACCGTTCGGTGAATTTTCAATTTCCTCCGCGCAGAGCACCGTTACGATCGAGCCAAAGAACGACGGCTGCGACATGGACGGCGCTTTCGACGCGCTCGCTCACGTTTTCGGTTTCGCCGCCATCGGACGCGCCGCTATGACCGAAAAAACTTACGAGGCGATATCGGACGCCGCGCGCACCTATATTCCGCGTTTTATCGCCGGCAAAAAAACGTTCAAGGTCGAAGCTAAACGGTCGGATAAGCATTTTCCGCTCAAAAGCCCCGAGATCTGCCGCGAAATCGGCGGTGATATTCTCGACGAGATCAATTCGAATGGCGGGCATCTGCGCGTCGACGTCAATAACCCCGAGGTCATGGTGCGCGTCGAGGTGCGTGACGACCACGCGTTTATTACGGCGGGCGATCCCGAATATTATGGTCAGTGTCCCGGCGCGGGCGGTATGCCTTACGGTACTAACGGACGCGGACTGCTCCTTCTCTCCGGCGGAATCGACAGTCCTGTCGCCGGATATATGCTCGCCAAACGCGGCGTTATAATCGAAGCGGTGCATTTTGAAAGCTATCCGTATACAAGCGAACGCGCGCGCAACAAGGTTTTAGAGCTTGCCCGTCAGCTCTGCGCCTATACAGGTGAGGTGCGCGTTCATGTCGTAAGCGTCACGCATTTGCAGGAGGTGCTGCGAGATACCTGCGACGAGGATTATTTCACACTGCTGCTGCGGCGCTTCATGATGCGTATCGCCAACCGTATCGCCCGCCGCGCCGGCTGCGCCGCGCTCATCACCGGAGAGAGTATCGGTCAGGTGGCGTCGCAGACCATGATGGCGCTCAATGTTACAGATATCTTGGCAAATTATCCGGTTTTCCGTCCGTGCATAGGTATGGATAAGGAGGAGATCGTCCGCATTTCTCGCCGTATCGGAACATATGAAACCTCCATACTGCCTTATGAGGACTGCTGCACGGTGTTCACTCCTAAGCATCCGAAAACGCGGCCCGAGATGGCAAAGGTCGAGGCGCAGGAGGATAAGCTCGACGTTTCCGCACTTGTCGAGGAAGCGGTTCATTCGTCCATGCTGTACAGCGTCAAATTCGACAGTGTCGCAGAGGAGGTCGTCGGCGTGCTTGAAAAATGGATGGACAGACCGTCCTGCACGGACGGCGGCGAGCCGTTAACTTCCGATGATGAATGTCACGACGAGTCCGCGCACGATGCCGCAGACACGGACGAGGTGTGACATGACGCGGCTAATCTGCCCCAAATGCCGTACACGCATGGAGATATCGGGCGGGGCGTATATATGTCCCAACCGCCACACCTATGATATCGCGAAAAGCGGCTATGTCAATATGCTGCCGCCATCGCGCGGCGGCGTTCACGGCGACGACAAGCTGATGGTAAACGCGCGCCGCGATTTTCTCGAACTTGGATATTATTCGCCCCTGCGCTCCGCTCTCGCCGACGCCGTCCGCGAATATGTTCCCGACGGCGGGATACTGTGCGACGCGGGCTGCGGCGAGGGCTATTATACGATAGAGCTTGCCCGCGCTCGTTCGCTTTACGCTTTGGGCATCGACCTTTCGCGCGACGCTCTTGCGCTGGCGTCAAAGCGTTTCCGCGCCGAAAAATACACGGACGCGGAATTCTGCGCCGCAAGCGTCTATGAGCTTCCGCTTGCCGACAGCTCCTGCGACGCCGTGACGAGCGTGTTCTCGCCATACGCGGACAGGGAATTTGCGCGTATCCTGAACCCCGGCGGGATTCTTATCCGCGCGATACCCCTTGCCCGGCATTTGTGGGGACTCAAGGGCGCACTTTATGAAAAGCCTTATGAGAACGAGGTTCAGCCGTATGAAGCGGACGGCTGGACGCTGCTTTCGTCGCGCGAGGTGAAATATGATTTTACGCTCAAAAGCTCCGCCGAGATCGCCGCGCTGCTCGCAATGACGCCATATTATTACAAAACCTCGCCGCAGGACAGGGAACGGCTGTTTGCGCTTCCGTCGCTTGTTACCGAGGCGCAGTTCTGCGTTCTTGTGTATCGGCGTAAGGCGGCGGTTTAAAGCGTCAAAATGATGCTTGCGGCGTGAATTGAATGTATTTGCGATATTTTCTTATTTTCGTTTGCGAAACAGGTTGCGAAGCTTAATGAACGGTTTATCGATAAGTTTTCGTTTGCGAAACGAGTGGCGAACCTGTGAGGACGGCTTTTTTGATGATTTTTCGTTTGCGAAACGAGTACGAATCTGAAAGGACGGACAACCCTACGGTTTTCCGTCCTCTCAGACTCTCCCGTTTTCCCTTGGAACGGTGCGTTTAAAGAGGCGCGGCTCCCGCGTGTGAAGTGCGCACGAGGATATCACTCACACGAGCCGCATATTCTGCGCAAGCGTCAAAATAAGCCGCGCTCGGCTCGCGTTGCTCGATGTGTTTATCCGAGGTCGGGTAGCGACGGCGGCGGTTGCCGCGAAGAATATTTTCGCGCTGAACGAACGAAGCCATCGTCCGGCGCATCAGTGTTCACATCTCTGCTGGTGCGGCTGCACCCCATAACGCTTGGAGAGAAACAGCGGCATTAACGAGACTACATCTTGCAGAAAACGCTCACACGCGGGAGTGCCGCACGTCACTTTGCGCGTCCCAGCGGGGGAAGGGGAGTCCGAGGGGTGAGGGGCGCCGCCGCGTCCCGCACCCTTCGGATTCGTACCCGTAAACCTGCACGAAACATTTACGCGCAAAACGTCCGCGAAAACGTCCCCACGCAAAACGTCCGCGAAAACGTTAAAATATAATCCCGATAAGTAAAAATTCATCATAAATTTGCAGCTGATACATCAAATATTATGACAGTTATCAAAAATCATAATATAAACATTGGATATTCACACAGCCGTCACAATATAATGATAAAATAGCCGTAAATGTAACGTGACGGCTGTGACGTCACAATATAATGATAAAATAACCGTAAATTGTAACACGACGGCTTGTGATACACGTTATGTTTCTCAAAAATAGTTTAAAATTCTCAATAAATTCCCGCGCGGACGATTTTGCGGACGCGCTTGAAAGGAAGATTAAATTTGATCGAGGTAAGCCATCTCACCAAAAAATACGGCGATAATATCGCGGTGAACGACCTTTCCTTTACAGTCGAAAAGGGCAAAATCTACGGATTTCTCGGCCCTAACGGCGCGGGCAAATCCACCACCATGAACATTATCACCGGCTGCCTTGCCGCCGACAGCGGCACCGTCAAAATCGACGGTCACGATATCTTCGACGAGCCTATCGAGGCGAAGCGCGCGATCGGCTATCTGCCAGAAATTCCTCCGCTTTACACCGAAATGAGCGTTTACGAATACCTTCGCTTTGTCGCGGAGGCAAAGGGTGTAGACCGCGGTGAAATTGAGGATCAGATCAAAAACGTTATGGCGGAAACCGAGATAACCGACAAAAAAAAGCGGCTGATACGCAACCTTTCAAAGGGTTATAAGCAGCGTGTCGGCATAGCGCAGGCAATGCTCGGCAATCCCGAGGTGATCATCCTCGACGAACCGACGGTCGGACTCGACCCCAAGCAGATAATTGGCATTCGCGAGCTTATCTCGTCGCTCGGCGAAACGCACACAGTTATTTTAAGCTCGCATATTCTATCCGAAATCGCGGAGGTCTGCGACTATGTGCTTATTATCGCGCACGGCAATCTCGTCGCGAGCGATACTATCGAAAATCTTTCGGTCAACTATACTGGCAAGAGCACGATAAAAATGATAGTCAAAGCGCCCGAGGGCAAGCTGCGCATGGCGCTCGACACTATTTCCGAAATCGAGGAATATTCGTTTGAGCAGCCGGAGCTTCACCCCGAGCTGCTGAACGTTAAAATAACGATTCCCCGCGAATGCGATATCCGCGAGAAGCTGTGGAACACCTTTGTCGAAGCGAAATGCCCGGTGCTGTCGCTTGAAACCGAGAGCCTTTCGCTCGAGGACGTGTTCCTTATGCTCACGCGCGACCCCGAGCCGGACGAGCTGTATGAGGACGAGGAGGACGCCGCACCGTCTGCCGCTAAGGCTTGCGCGCCGACCGATCATATCGTGGGCGCGGGCAAACGCAACGTCGATGAGGACGGCGGCACGGACGAGTCCGACGACGAATCCGACGAGGACGACGGCGACAAATACACCTCGCTTTTCACCATCAGCGACGAGGATAAAACCGACAAAGGGGGCAAAAACTGATGGGAGCGGTCTACAAAAAGGAATTTAAAGCGTATTTTTCCAATATGACAGGCTATGTATTCATAGCCTTTATACTGCTGTTCGCGGGGATTTTCGTTTCGATGACAAACCTGCGCGGCGGATATCCCAATTTTGAATATTCGCTCGGCACGATATCGTTCACCTTCCTGTTCGTCGTGCCGATACTTACCATGCGCGTGCTCGCGGAGGAAAAACGTTCACGCACCGATCAGCTGCTCTATTCGCTGCCAATCTCGGTGCCGCAGATAATAATGGGCAAATATCTCGCGATGCTCACCGTGTTTGCCATACCCTGCGGCGTGATGCTGCTCTATCCGATTATACTTTCGTTTTACGGCACGGTCGCCGTACTCACCGCGTATTCCGCGATATTCGGCTTCTTTATGCTCGGCGCGGCGCTCATCGCAATCGGAATGTTCATGTCGAGCCTGACCGAGAGCCAGATCATATCGGCGGTGCTTAGCTTTGGCGCGCTGCTGCTCATTTATCTGATGTCAAACCTTTCTTCGCTGATACCGAGCACCGCCGCCGCTTCATATATAAGCTTCGCGGTGCTTGTGCTGGCGCTCGCGCTTATCGTCTATGTTATGACCAAAAATTACTGGGCGGCGTTTTCCGTCGCAGCCGCGCTTGAAATCGCGCTGAGCGTCGTATATTTTACGCGCACAGCGATGTTCGAGGGCGCTGTCGGCAAGCTGCTCTCCTCACTCGCCCTGTATGGACGGCTTGACAACTTCATCTACGGAATCTTCGATATCACCTCGGTGATATATTATCTTACCGTGATAGTGATTTTCGTATTTTTCAGTATTCAGAGCGTTGAAAAGCGCCGCTGGTCATAAGAAAGGACTCATCGGAATGGATAAGAAACCGTCTGAAAACAAATTGCAGAACGCCAAAAAGATGCGCATGGGCTCGTACAGCGTTATAATCGCCCTTGTCGTCGTCGCGGTCTGCGTCGTCATAAACCTTATAATCGCAAAGCTGCCGGCATCGGTTACGAAAATCGACACAAGCTCGCTCGGCATATACTCGATAACCGACGAAAGCAAGGAGATAGCGCGAGGCGTCGCCGAGGACGTTACCATATACATGGTCGCCGAGAGCGGTGCGGAGGACGCTACCATCACCGAGCTTGTCGGGCGATACACCTCGCTCAACTCCAAAATTAAATTTAAAACGGTCGATCCGGCGCTCTATCCGAGCTTTGTCGCGGGCTATACCACGGCCGCGCTCTCCGGCTCGTCGCTTATAGTCGAGAGCGCCAAGCGCAGCTATGTTATCGACTATAACGACATCTATGTCACAAACTATTCGACCGACGCGAACGGAAACGCCACCTCCTCGTCGTCGTTTGCAGGCGAGAGCCGCATAACGAGCGCCCTCGAATACGTCACCACCGACGATATCCCGGTCATTTATCTGACGCAGGGACACGGCGAGAGTGCGCTTTCCGATACCATGGCGGGTTATATCCGCGACGACAACATCAAAACTGACACCGTTAATCTGCTCACCGCCGAGATCCCCGCCGACGCAGACGCGCTCTTCATCTATATGCCCACCGCCGATCTGAGCGCCGACGAAGCGGCTAAGATCATCGAATACCTTAAAAACGGCGGCGATCTGATACTCATCACCGGCTACGGCGCGGATACCGATTTTTCAAATCTCTATTCGGTCGGCGAATATTACGGCGTTCACGCCGCCGACGGACTTGTTATCGAGGGCAGCTCGAACAACTATTATTCGTACCCCTATTTCCTGCTTCCCAAGCTGGGCAGCCACGCTATCGCCGATTCGATGCCGCAGACCGCGTATTACTGCATGATGCCCTATGCGCAGGGGCTGACGGTTGACGAAAAGCTTCCCCGCGATACGATAAACATTTCCAAGCTGATGTATACGACAAACAGCGCGTATCTCAAAGCCGGCGATATCTCCGACCTCACAAAGGCTGACGGAGACACCGAAGGTCCGTTTGATATCGCGCTCGCCGTCACAGAGGGCGACACCAAGCTGCTTTGGTTCACATCGCCGTATATAATCGACGATACAATTGATTATTACACAAACGGTGCAAACTCGAACTACTTCTCAAGCTCGCTTATGTGGATGTGCGGCAAGGAATCCTCGGTTTCCATCGCGACAAAATCGATGCAGGTAGCCGCGCTCATGCTGACCGAAACCTCCGCCAACGTCTGGAGCGTTATCGTCACCGCGCTCATTCCCGCAGCGTTCATAATTTGCGGTCTTGTCGTATGGCAGCGCCGCCGCAAAGCGTAAAACGGTAATTTGATATGAATAAAGCACAAAAAAAGCGCATAATCACACTTGTTATCCTCATCTGCGCCGCCGCCGCGCTCGCCGTTATATATTTCGCGGTCACGGGAAAAAGCGACGGCGCTCAAAACGACGCCGAAACGACGCAGACGACCGATACGACCGTTTATGTCGCGCAGGACGACGCTTCGACCATAACCGCGATATCCTACACATGGCAGGGTCAGACGGTCGACCTCGTTTATTCGTCCGACATGGGCAAATGGACGTGGGCGGACGACCGCGCGTTCCCGCTCAAGTATGATTATCCGGCTTCGATGGCGACCGCGATATCGACGATACTCTGCGACCGCTTCGTCGAGGACAGCGCCGAGCATTTTGAGGAATTCGGGCTTAACGAGCCGTATCTTTCGATAACGGCTGTCTATGGCGACGTTTCGCACACCTATAATATCGGCGCTTACAACAGTTTTTCGAAGAATTATTACTTCAATATCGGCGGCACGAACAAGGTCTATATGGTCGCCGCCGGACTGCTCCCCTATTTTGAATACACACTGCTCGATATGGCGGCGGTCGACGATCCCCCGGTTCTCTCCGATACCGCTCTGTATGAGATAAAGAGCGTCAGCGCCGACGGCAGCACACTTGACGCCGACGCGGCGACCGCCGCCGCAGCAGCAGTGGGCAAGATATCGATACGCGGCATAACAGCCGCGGCATATGACATCGCCGTCGAGGGTGCGCACACCTTCGACATCGCCTACACCGAAAGCACGACTGTGACAAATGAGGACGGCTCGCTTTCCTCCACCGTCCATGTCGATAAAGCTTTGTCGCTTTCCGTATGGCAGGACGGCGAAACGTATTTTGTCAAGCTCCCGAGCGGGCTTGTATACACCGCCGACGCCGAAGCCTGCGCGGCGCTTATCGCGATTGCAGGGTAAAACGGCGCGTGGGCGGCGTATGAATTAACGCCGTATGAATTATTGCATCGGTTTACGTTGACGAATCCGAAAGGACGGACAACCTACGGTTTTCCGCCCTCTCGGGCTCTCTCGTTTTCCCTTGGAACGAATGCGCTTATCGTGGGTTGCGCGGATGCCCGCGTTTTGCATACGCGAATTGGTGATGTTCTCGTTAATTGCCGCTGATTCTCTCATTGCGTTTGTGGCGTACCGCGCGGTTTGATTTGTTTATGAGCGGGTCGGGGCTTGACGTTCGACTTATGGCTACATTAATGTTCGCAATGTGCGAACGTCGCACAACCGCCGTAATCTGCACAATCGAGCGTCAGCGAGCCCGCGTGCGGCTCACCTCACCCGACCCGGAGTGTTTATGCGGCATTAACGAGTACTCCACCCGACTCGCGCACGATATACGCGTGCGCCGCACATCGCTGCGCGTCCAAGCGGGGAACGGGGAGTCTGAGGGGTGAGGGGCGCCGCTGCGTCCCCCATCCCTCAGGTTCGTAGGCGTAAACATATGCTGCATCATAGGCGTTGCGGCGGCGTATGTATTATCACCGCCATAACAATTATTGCATAGGTTTACGTTGACGAATCCGAAAGGACGGACAACCTACGGTTTTCCGCCCTCTCGGGCTCTCTCGTTTTCCCTTGGAACGAATGCGCTGTTTGGGGGTTGCGCGGACTCCCGCGTATATCATACGCGAATTGATGAAGTCCTCGTTAATGCCGCTGATTCTCTCGTTGCGTTTGAGGTGTACCGCGCGTTTTTATTTGTTTGTGTGCAGGTCGGGGCTTGACGTTCGACTTATGGCTACATTAATGTTCGCAATGTGCGAACGCCGCACAACTGCCGTAATCTGCACAA
>JBAXZA010000053.1:0-8877 GCA_041670545.1 Eubacteriales bacterium
CGCACCGACGATGTAAAGCCGGAAAGTAAAACCGACAATAAGCCTAAGGATAAACCCGCGCGGCCGACGCCGATATATAAAAAACCATATGCGGCTCAGAACGCCGCGTTCCCGCAAAACACCGCGCCGAGCGCACCGATAAAGCCGTCGGCGAACACCGCGCCGAGCGCACCGATAAAGCCGTCAGCGAATACCGCGCCGGGTGATGCCATTCCTACTGCGCAGAATTATGAGCGCGGCGAGAACGGACGCCGTCAGCAGCGCCCGCAGAAGCCGCAGGAAAGACGTCCGCGTCCGCGTTATGACCGACCGATAAACGCTCCCGAGCTTCCGGCTAATATCGCTGCGATTGAGGATGGAGGAGTCGCTGCGGAACGCGAACAGCGTCCGCGCCGTCCGAAGAATTTCGCGCCGTCGTCCGATAATCAGAATAATCAAGGCGAACGCCGTCCACGTCCGCGTTTCGACCGCCGCCGTCCGTCTGGCGAACGCCCAGGAGGATCAAATAACGTTAAAAATCAGTCCGACGCCGGAAAAAATCCTCCGAATGCTGATAAAGCATGAAGTGTTAAAATCCCGTATTAAGCGTGGATAAAAACCGATCGCGCGTCAAAAATGTACGAACGGCAAAAATATTTCACTTATACGGCAAAAAGTATTTGATTTATTAACAAAGCTGTGATATAATATCGAGTATAAATAAATGGAGGTGCTAAACAATGGCTTATAAAATTACTGAAGACTGCATCGCTTGCGGAACGTGCGAGAGCGAGTGCCCGGTAAACGCTATTTCCGAAGTTGACGGCAAGTACGTTATCAACGCAGACGACTGCATCGAGTGCGGCGCGTGCGCAGGCGTATGCCCCGTTGACGCTCCTCAGCCCGAGGAATAATCGCATTAACCATCAGGGTATAAAAGCGCGGAGCAGATCGCACAGGTCTGCTCCGCGTTTTGTAAGTGGTATAATATGAATGATATTCAGATAAAAGCGCCACACGCGCCGGACGGCGTTTTGCACAAAGATGATATAAGCGCGGAGGAATTGACGCTCGGCGGAGAATTTGTCACTGGCGTTAATTATTCGCTTCGGCTGATACAGAAGCGCGCCGGACTGCTGTTTGGCACGGACGCGCTGCTGCTCGCCGCGTTTGTCCGCGGCGGAGTTCACGCCGATGCGGCGGAATTCGGCTCTGGCAGCGGAATTGTTTCGCTGCTATGCGCAGTACGGCGAAAAATTCCGCGTATTTATGCGCGCGAGGTTCAGCCCGATTATCCCGAGCTTACCCGCCGTAATGTTAAATTAAACAATTTGGCTGATATTATTGAGCCGGTATGCACCGACGCACGCGATTTCCGCCGCGAGGTGGACGCTGTGTTCACAAATCCGCCGTATATGACCGTGTCGAGCGGAAAACGCAACGACGACGACGGCAAATACGCAGCGCGTCATGAGCTGCACGGCGATATTTTGGATTTCTGCCGCGCGGCGGCGCGCGTGATACGCTTCGGCGGGAGCTTTTATGCCGTTTACAGAACCGATCGCCTATGCGACCTTGTGTGTGCGATGCGTGAGAGCGGGATAGAGCCTAAAAGAATAATTATGACAGCGAATGATGTTTCGGCGCAGTTTTCAATGGCGCTTGTCGAGGGCAGACGCGGCGGACGTCCGTCGCTTTTCACTCCCGGCGCGCTGTTTTTGTACGATTATTCGTCGGGCGAGCGCCGCATGACCGACGATATGAGATATATTTATGAAAACGGAGAATTCGGTGAAAGATTCAGACTTAAATAACATTAATACAGACGCGGGAAACGCTGACATCATCGCGGCAGCCGTCGCCGACGCACCGGACGGAGAATATTCGGACACGCCGGAGAAAAACAAAATCGAGCCGTCCACGCTGTATCTTGTGGCGACGCCGATAGGCAACCTCGCAGACATTTCTGACCGTGCGAAAAAGACGCTGTCGCGGGTGGATTTCATCGCGGCGGAGGATACTCGCGTTTCGGCGAAGCTGCTTGCGGCGATAGGTGTGCGTAAGCCGCTGTTTCCTTATCACGAGCACAACAAGCGGGAAGCCGGTGAGCAGATCCGAGCGCGTCTGTCGGCGGGCGAGAGCTGTGCGCTTGTCACCGACGCGGGAATGCCGGTCATAAGCGATCCGGGCGAGGATATCGCGCGTATGTGCATCGAGAGCGGACTGCGCGTCACCTGCGTGCCGGGTGCGAACGCCGCGCTTTGTGCGCTCGTGCTGTCGGGCTTTGACGCCCATCGCTTCGCGTTCGAGGGCTTTATAAGCGACGAGGGCAGGACATCGCGTCAGCGCGCGCGGCTCGAGGAGACATCGGGCGACCGTCGGACGCTGATATTTTACGAAGCACCGCATCGTCTGCGCGAAACGCTGTCGCTAATGCTCGAGGTGTTTGGCGACCGCCGGATAGCGCTTGCCCGCGAGCTAACCAAGCTCAACGAGGAAATCGACCGCACAACCCTTTCGGCGGCGGTAAAGCAATATGAAGCGCGTGAACCGCGCGGCGAATATGTGCTTGTAGTGGAGGGCAAAACCGACAGCGCCGAGGGGCTGTTCTGGAGCGATATGAGCGTCGCCGATCACGTCGGCTATTATACCGCGCTCGGAATGACCAAAAACGAAGCCATCAAAGCCGTCGCAAAGGATCGCGGCGTCGCAAAAAACGTAATATATAAGGAATTTATATAATTTGGTGAGAGTTGTGCGCCGCACAGGTTCGTCGCTCGTTTCGCAAGATCTAACGGATGAGTCCGATTCACGTTAATTTGCAAAAAGTTCATATAATATTTAAAAATAAAGCTGTACCATCGTACGGTTTTATTTTATCATATACAATATGAAAATGAAAACCAATTTCAAAGTATAAAGGAATAATTGAATGGAACCAAAAGAATACAAAACCAAACAGCGCGAGCTTATACTCGCCTGCCTGCGCGACAACGCCGGACGGCATATGAGCGCGGCGGAGCTTACGGACGAGCTGCGTCAAAACGAAAACGCGGTCGGTCAGACGACGGTATACCGCACGCTCGAGCGGCTGGTCGGAGAGGGAATCGCGCATAAATACACCGCCGCCGACGGAATGAGCGCCTGCTATCAGTACGCCGAGCGGGACGAATGCCGCGGGTGCTATCATCTCGTCTGCTCGAGCTGCGGCGAGCTTATCCATATAAGCTGCGAATTCCTCGACGAGCTTTCCGAGCATATCTACGCCGACCACCGTTTCCGCATCGATCCTTTTAAAACGGTGCTTTACGGCATCTGCGAAAAATGTGCCGCCAATGAAACGTCAAACTCCGCGCCGCGTTCACATGATATATGCGGCGGCTGCTGCGAAAGGGATAAGCGCAATGGGCGATAAGCTGATCGAATGCGTCGGCGTGAGCGTCGCCTACGAGCATATCACGGCGCTCGACGGCGCTACCTTCGATATTGAGAGCGGCGACAGCATATCGGTCGTCGGAGAAAACGGCTCAGGCAAAAGCACGCTGCTCTCCTGCATTCTCGGACTGCGCGTGCCGGACAAGGGAGAGGTGCGATATTACGGCATAAACCGACGCGAAATAGGTTATCTGCCGCAGTCGTCGGCGGTGAGCGACGATTTTCCGGCGTCGGTAAACGAGGTAGTGCTTTCCGGAACGTTAAACCGCCGCGATGGTTTTTCGTTCGGGTTTTATACCTCCGCCGACCGCCGCTGCGCCGAGGAAAATTTGGCGCTGCTCGGCATATCGGGATTAAAGCGCAAATCCTACCGCAATTTGTCGGGCGGACAACGTCAGCGGGTGCTGCTCGCCCGTGCGCTATGCGCCTCGCGCCGCCTGCTTATACTCGACGAGCCGGCGACCGGACTCGATCCGGTTGTGACAGATGAATTTTACGGTCTTATCGAACGTCTGCATAAGGGCGGGCTTACCGTTCTCACCGTATCGCACGATATCGGCTATGCGATGCGTTACAGCACAAAAATACTTCATCTCGGCACAGCGGTGAAATTTTTCGGCACGACCGATGAATACCGCAAAACCGAGCTTTACCGCCGTATGTCCGGCGAAGGCTGCGGTGAGGAGGAGCGCTCATGACAATTATTGACAATATTATCGCAATGTTTTCCTATGGTTTTATGCAGCGCGCGCTCATAGTCGGTATTCTGGTATCGCTCTGCGCCGCTCTGCTCGGCGTGTCGCTCGTCCTCAAGCGCTTTTCGATGATAGGCGACGGACTGTCGCACGTCGGCTTCGGCGCGCTGTCGGTCGCGCTGGCGGCGGGCATATCGCCGCTGTATATCTCGGTGCCGGTCGTCATAATCGCGGCGTTTTTCCTGCTTCGGCTGAGCGAAAGCGGCAAGGTCAAGGGCGACGCCGCCGTAGCCATCGTGTCGAGCGTCGCGCTCGCCGCCGGCGTTATCGTCACCTCGGTGTCGAGCGGCATGAACGCCGACGTTTACAGCTATATGTTCGGCAGCATACTCGCCATGAGCGTTCCGGACGTCGTTTTCAGCGTGATACTGAGCGTGATCGTTCTTGCGCTCTATGTGCTGTTTTACAACAAGATATTCGCCGTGACCTTTGATGAACGCTTCGCTCATTCAAACGGTACGAATGTGCGCGGCTACACTATGCTGCTCTCGATTCTGACCGCGCTCACTGTCGTCATCGGAATGAGACTCATGGGAACGCTGCTTATCTCGAGCCTGATCATATTTCCGGCGCTTTCGGCGATGCGCGTTTTCTCGACCTTCCGCGCGGTGATAATCTGCGCCGCCGCAACGTCGGTGTTATGCTTTTTCATTGGAATGGTGCTGTCGTTCATGCTCTCCATTCCCGCCGGAGCATCGGTCGTTGCGGTGAATTTCGCGGTATTCTGCGTATTTGCCGTCGCGGGCAAGCTGAAAAGCTGAAGCGGCGTTTTCTATGAATTTTCGCTTCGAAAATTGTTCGAATAATTTATCAATCCGATAAAATCTTGAGATATGCCTTTATACTTACATTATATTATGATAATGATATGGAATTATTGCCATATGTTCATAATATATTTAAGCGCAGTTATTGATAAAATGAAAAAAATGTTGTATAATAAAAATAATCGGCGAATATTATTTATGCCGGTCAGATAAAAAAGAAAATTGGTGACATATTATGGCAATCAAAGATGAAAACAAATCCCCGGAGGAATGCACGCATGACTGCTCGTCATGCGGCTCAAACTGTCCGTCGCGCTCGAAGGAAAGCCTTATCGAGCCGCAGAACAAGCTCTCTGACGTCAAAAAGGTGATCGGCGTCGTAAGCGGCAAGGGCGGCGTCGGCAAATCGCTTATAACCGGTATGCTCTCGACCATTTCCGCACGCCGCGGAAATACCACCGCGATACTCGACGCCGACGTTACCGGTCCCTCGATTCCGAAAATGTTCGGACTCAAGCCGGGCATCGAAGGCTCGGACGACGGTATGTACCCCGCGCAGACCTCGACGAAAATCGAAGTTATGAGCGTCAATCTCCTGCTGCCCGATGAGAAAACTCCGGTCGTATGGAGAGGTCCTGTCATAGCCGGAACGGTCAAGCAGTTCTGGACAGATGTGGTGTGGGGCGACGTAGACTATATGTATGTGGATATGCCGCCCGGCACAGGCGATGTGCCGCTGACGGTGTTCCAGTCGCTTCCGGTCAGCGGAATCATCATCGTCACAAGCCCTCAGGAGCTTGTTTCGATGATAGTCGCAAAAGCGGTCAAGATGGCGGAAATGATGAACATTCCGGTGCTCGGCATAGTTGAAAATTACAGCTATGTCGAATGTCCCGACTGCGGAAAGCGCATCAGCGTGTTCGGCGAAAGTCACATAGATGAGGTCGCGGCTGAATTCGGACTTGACGTCCTCGCGCGCCTGCCGATCGATCCCAAGCTCGCCGCGCTCTGCGACCGCGGTATGCTCGAAATGATGGAAAATGATTATCTTGAGGCGGCCGCCGACAAGATAGAGAGCAAGCTCCAAACCTCCAAGGGGTGATGAGAAGCTCGATACGCGCGGCTCTGCGCCGTACAGTGTCCGCGCTGCTCTGCGCCGCGATGATCGCCGGAGCGCCGGGCGTCCTCGCGTCCTGCGCTGTGACCGCAATGACAGAGCCGCATGAAACCGCCGTAGGCATACCGGAGGGGCCGCTGACACAGCCCGCAGGTTCGCCGGTGGAGGAAGCATCGGCGGATACCTCCGCCGAAATCTCGGACGCGGCTGAGCAGACGACATCAGAGAACGCCGGCGAAACTGCCGATACGGCTCAATCGGGCGCGGCGGCGCAGATCACCGAAGCCGCCGATAAAATCGATTCCCCCGTCACCCCGGTACAGCTTTATACCGACATTCCCGATTTCTGGAATGAGAAGCTTGAAACGGTCAAGGGTTACCTCGACGACGCGAAAATCACCTATACGGTTGAGGAAGAATATTCGACAGCCGCCGAGGGGCTTGTGAGCACCATTGTATATTACGGCTACCGCGACGAAAACGGCTATCACCTGCGCGTCGGAAAGCCGGTGGTGCTGCGCGTAAGTCTTGGCGCCGAGCCTGCCGCTCTGCGCAGCGTCGAAAATTACACCGACGACGACGTTATCTACCTCACCTTTGACGACGGACCGTCGAAAAACGTTGACCGCGTACTTGAAATACTCGACAAATACGGTATAAAGGCGACGTTTTTCCTCGTCGGCAATTTCGTCGCATGGCGAAGTGAGGACGTGCGCAAAATATATGAAGCCGGACACACGATCGGCTGTCATTCGATGTCCCACGATATCAAAACGATGTATCTGGCGGCGGACGCCTTCACCGCGGAGCTTGACGAATGGGAGGACGCGATGAAAAACGCCGTCGGCGACGATTTTCAAAGCCATATTTTCCGATTCCCGGGCGGCTCGAACGCGAACCGCGTCGTCAAGAGCGGACTAATTGCGGAATTTACGAAGATACTGGGTACGCGCGGCTATAACGCCTTCGACTGGACGTTTGCGAACAACGATAAATATCCCGGCGGACGCGGAGCGGACGAAGCCAACGCGGATTATCTGACGCGGTCGGTCGGCGATACCCTCACGTCGGTCGAGAAGCGTTCGGGCGTGCCTAAGATAATGCTGATGCACGATACCGAGGACGACACGGTCGACACGCTCGAGTGGACGATCGAATATCTCGTTTCGCGAGGCTACAAATTCTCGACGCTCGATACGCTCGACGGCAGCGTAATGTTCTAAACCGGCGTGAAAATTAATATTTCACTCCGATAATATCACAAGCCCCCTCCGGTAATCCGGAGGGGGCTTTATTATGCCTTACGGCAGTTAGTCGCAGACAGAGCAGAAGTAGAACAGGACGACAAGGATCAGGATGAGAATCCAGATGTTGCAGTCGTCAAAAAGATTGCATAAGCAGTTCATACCGTTGTTACTCCCTTCGCATTCATGATGGCAGCCGCCGCATTCGGGGACGCCGTATGTCTTATTGCAAGGTTGCATAATTCGCATCACCTATTATTTACCAGATTATTGTGTGCTTTACGATATCCTTTGGGCGGACGCCGCCTTGCCCGTGCTTATGCGGAGGTGCTTTTAACATAGCCGCCTGATACTCAAAGCCCGAGAGCGGAGATAAGCGCCCGCTTAGCTCATACGCGTCCGGCAGATCGTTTCCGCCTGCCTGTTAGCAGTATATGTTGCTCGAGTCGGGAATGTGAGCATACTTTTTCCGGCAATTCGGCGCGTGGACGTGCTTTTGAATTAACTTATTAAAATATTTGCAAAAATTGCAGGAAAGATATTGCAAAAATTCAAATATTGTAGTATAATTGAAAAATAACACGGACAGAGCAGACCGCGATAAGTCCTTGCGCAGAATACGAAGAATTCGCGTCCGGCTCTGCACCGCGCTGACGCCGTCCGCGTCCGAGTCAATTATGGGAAGTAAAGGAGATAACGGCAATGCCGGAAAATAATCACAATAATCATATAATGACCGATCATACGCTCGAATTTTCACCTGTCACTAATCTTTTGGAGCAGTCCGCATACAGATTTCAGCTCCAGGACAGAGAAACCCCCAATCTTTACCGTCAGCTTTACGATTATGAGAGCGTACCTAAGATATCGTTCAACCACCGCAATGTCCCGATGAATATGCCCGATGAAATTTGGATGACCGATACTACCTTTCGCGACGGACAGCAGTCGACCTCGCCATTCACCGTGGAGCAGATAGTTCATCTCTATTCGCTGCTTCATAAGCTCGGCGGCCCTAAGGGGAAGATACGGCAGAGCGAATTTTTTGTCTATACCGAAAAGGATCGCCGCGCAGTCGAGGAATGTCTTGCCCTCAGCTATGAGTTCCCGCAGGTAACAAGCTGGATACGCGCTTCTGAAAACGATTTCGCGCTTGTCAAGAGTCTTGGACTCAAAGAAACAGGCGTGCTTGTATCGTGTTCGGATTATCATATATACCAGAAAATGGGACTCACGCGCAAAAAGGCGCTCGATAAATATGTCGGCGTCATAAAGCAGATACTCGATTTCGGCATACGTCCGCGCTGCCATTTTGAGGATATAACCCGCGCTGATTTTTACGGCTTTGTCGTGCCTCTCGCAGAAGCGCTCAATCAGGCAGGTATCGACGCCGGAATGCCGGTCAAGATTCGCGCCTGCGACACGATGGGCTTTGGCGTCAACTATCCGGGCGCGGCTCTCCCGCGCAGCGTCGGCGGCATTATCTACGGACTTATGCACTATGCCGGAATTCAGTCCGATATGCTCGAGTGGCACGGTCACAACGATTTTTATAAGGTGGTCACCAATGCTTCTACCGC
>JBAXZA010000054.1:0-8730 GCA_041670545.1 Eubacteriales bacterium
CAGCTCGGTCTGTATCTCCGGATAGGTCAGCGGCGACGGAGGACAGACGAACGCGCGGGCGCACTCCATCTCATATTCGGGAGGGGGAATGAGAACGTCCGCGCTGATGTCCGGCGTCACACGGCAGAAATACAGTGCGCCGAGGGAAACGCCGCCGCGCTCCCCGCATTTATCGGAGGCATCGGTCGAGGTGACTTTATATCCGCACAGACGCAGCATATCGCCGTCAAGTCCTGTTTCCTCGTATAATTCGCGGCGTGCGGCGGCGGCGTCGCTCTCGCCCGGCTCGATATGTCCGCCGGGGAGCTCCCAGCTTTCGCGTCCGCGTTTTTTGCAGTATATGAATTTGTCGCCTATCCTTGCCGCGATAACGACAAAGGTGAGCGCGTCGTCGGGCGACGGCTGGAAATATTCAACTTTTATCATTTGTCCTCCGAATTGAAATATGAAGGTTTCACCGCAATAATCCGGCTTCCGTCCGCTTCACCTCATCGTAAAGCGAGTCCGCGCGCTCAAGATATCCCGCGAGCTGTCCGACGCTCCATACGGTCTGCTCAAAGCCGAGCGCCATCTCATCGCTGCCGGCGGATATCTCGCCGAGTGCGCGTTTTACATTATATTCGAGCCATTCGATAAGCGAGCAGAAGGAATCCAGCGCGGCGCGAAGTCCGGTATCCGAGCAAAACAGCTCCCCGCCGCGCATACGCTTATCACAGCGCAGATAACCGCCGATGAAAGCACGGTATTTCGCCATATCGAAAATATTCCCGTCACCGCCGCCGCTCTGCGCCCATGATATCGCGCAGCCGCAAAGCTCGCGCGCGGCATCGATAGGTCCTGCGGCTTCCCAGTCTATGGCGGCAAATCCTGCGCTCGTCCTCATGACGTTTTTGGGATCGAAATCGCGGTGGGATATGACCATACGCGAGCATTCGACAGACGCCGAGGATACATAACGCCGTACACATTCATTTGTCACGCCGGAGTTTTCGGCGAGGACGGCGGCAAGCTCCGTACATCCGTGCGCCGATGCTCTGCGCTCATATACGGCAAAATCGACTGTCTCCGGCTGTCCCTGCTCCGAAGCCGCTATGCTGGGCAGCTGGGAATTGTGCAGCCGCGCGAGATATTCGCCCGCCGCGGCACATTCGGCTTCGCTGACGCTGCACCCGCCCATATTTTCACCGTTGAGAAAATCATATATGAGGTAATATATCCCGCCGCGCTCAATGAGCGCATTGCCGCCAAAGCGCAGCGCTGCCGACGCTTTCATGAGCGCCGACGCGGAGCTTGCGATATCCTCCGAACGTATGAAATTTTCCTTCGCTCCGGGACGCGACATGACCTCCGGATTCAGCCGCTTGACGGCATATTCGCCGCTCTCCGCCGAAATTTTGAAAACGCGGTGCAGATGTCCGCCGGAAAGCGGCGTGACCGACGACGCCGCCCCGAGTCCGAGCGAGCGGAAAAGCGCGTTCAGCTCGCCGAAAGCGCAGCCGTCAGATAAAGCATTATTCATTTAATTTGTACCTCTGTCGAAAATATAAAATGCGCGTTTGATTTGATTTCAGTATAGCATATAGCGGATATTTTGTAAACAGCCAGAACCCTATTTTTACACATGGTTTAATTCGGAAATTATTCCCTTAACTGTTGAAAAATATCATGGTTTATGTTAAAATATGCGTGATGTAATAGGTGCTGTTCGTAAAATAAAGAAGGAGAGGCACGGCAGTGAACGATTCGTACAAAATAATATTTATGACGCGCGGCGGCTGCGCGGAGCTTCGTGCGTTCATTGCCGAAACCTGCTCCGTCGTCTGCGCGTATTCGATGACGGAGATCGGAGCTGTTTTAGCTTTGAGCAGAGCCGGAGTCATATGTGTCGATATGTCATTTGAGGACGCGCCGTCGCTTCTTTGTTCGCTTAAAAGCTCGGAGGATATCGATGTGCCGGTCATAGCGGTGTCGGACGACGAATATGAGCAGGAGCACGCTGTCCTGCTCGGCGCGGACGATTTTATTCCGGCGTCGCCGCGCCGCTCGTCGCTCAACCGTCTCCTGAATATGCTGGACGGAATCAATATCTTCCGCGAAATCAGCGGAAAAGCCGTATATGAAGCCCCCGGATCAGAAGCTGACGGTAATCTCGAAGCCGGCGGAGCATCAGCGACATTCGGAAAAATACCGTCTGCCGACATACGCAGTTCTCATCTGCTATCCTGCATAAGCGGAGGGGACGCGCTCATGCGGATATCGAAAAATATCGATTTCACTTATATAAGCGAAGGCGCGATCGCACTGACTGGCTATTCCAAACGTGAACTGATCATAAAATACTCAAAGCCCGGACTTGATATTATCTGCGGCGACGATATCGAACGAGTACGCGGTCAAATATTAGCCGCTGCCGAATGTCTGCGGTCTGTCGAGATATCCTTCCGCATCGCGGCTAAAGGCGGGAATCTCACATGGATAAAGCTGTCGGCGCGATTTACGCGCAGAGAGGGCGGCTGTCTGCTCTATCATACCATTCTCACAGGAGTATCGGAGGAAACGCGGCTCTATACGCGCATTATCGACGAGCTTGAAACGGGTATCTATATAACCAACCGCGACACCTACGAAATACTCTACATTAACCGCGAGGTCTACCGGCAGCTCGGCATAGTCAGGCGCGGATATCCGCACGTTCCCGGTGAAAAATGCTTCCGGCTGCTCATGGGACGCGATACGCCCTGTCCGTTCTGCCGCGCATTTACATTGAACGCCGATTCGTTCACCGAACGAACGATACGTTATATGTCCACCGAACGGTATTTCCGTCTGCGCGGCAAGATGCTCGACTGGTGCGGAATGAGCGCCCATATCGAATATATTACGGAGGTCACCGACGAAAAGCTGCTCACCGGACAGCTTGAGGACACGCGGCGCCGCGCCGGCTGTCTCGAAACGCTCGGACGCGCGGCGGCTTCCTGCGGCAAGCCGTTATTCGGCGATATCTTAACCGCCCTGTGCGGTCTTACCGGAGCGTCGTCGGGTTTTATACTTATACGCGATCAGCCAAACGGCGCTGTCCGTGTTATCGCTCACACCGGCGAAGCGCCCGTATCGGCAGCCGTGAGCGGGAGCAGTCTGCTTTCAGACGAGAGCGACGCCGACGGCTCGTTCTTTACATCCGATACGGCATCGCTGCGGCGCTCTGAACGCGCCCTGTATAATCTGTGCGGCGACGCGCCATCGCTCGCGCTGCGCTCACGTTTTTCGGGGGAGGAATCCTCGGGCAGCTTCCGCGTTTTTATCGGTTTATGCGGAATCGCGGAGGAAAATGCCGGCGACAGCGCCATCGGCAGCGCTCTTTCGGCGGTCTGCGCGATTGAACGCTCCGGCATACGGCTCGTTCAGCTCGAGCTTCAGCGCAAACGCCTTTCGATGATAGCCTCGAGCCTGCCCGGTGCGATATCTATATACGATCCCGCCAAATACCCGCGCGGACTCATATATCTTTCCGATTATTGGAAGAAGCTGACCGGATATCCGGCAGACGAGCAGATCATTCTGGCGAATACTCATCCCGAACGCGAAAAGGTGTTCGGCAAGCTCGGAATACAGGCGATTTTCGACGGTATAAAACGCGCGTTCCGTAAAAAAAGCCTTTTCAAGCTCGAGCTTGCGGCAAAAAACATCAGCGGAGCGCGGATATGGCTCGAAATCAGCGCCGCACCGATAGAATACGACGGCAAAACCTATTACTGCGGCTATATTTCGGACGTTACCGAACGCCGGCGGGCATACGAGGAATTCGCGGCGGTAAACGGCGCTATGAACGCGTTATTCGAGCATTACGATATTTCCTATTGGGAATACGATCTGACCGAGGACAAGGTGAAAAACAGCTACCGCCTTATGCGCGATTTCAATCTGCCGCGCGAGATGGAGGACTATTCAAAATCCTATCGTGAAACGGACTGCATCTGCGACGAAAGCGCGGAGGCTTATGCCGCCATGCTCGCCGAGCTGCGCGGCGGGTGCGATTTTGTCACGCGGAATATACGGCTTCGCTATCCGAACGGACGGCTTGCCTGGAGCAGGATCAAATATTCGCTGCTGCGCGGCTCGGACGGAACGCCGCTCAGAGCGTTCGGCACAGCAGTGGACATCACACGCCAGCTCGCCGTCCGCTCGCGCTATGACGAGCTGAAAAGCCGTCTTGGCGAACGTTGGGGCGGCAGAATATCCGAGCTTTGCTATAACGTCACACACGACCGTATTCTCGAATACAGCGGCGATATACGAAGCTCCAAATCGGTGAACAGCGTAGCTCCTCTGCACGGACGCAGCATCGACGCGGCGCTTCCGTATTTCAGCTCCGTTATCGAGGATATAAACGATCTGAACCGTTTTCTCGAGGTTTTCTCGTCGGAAAGCCTGAACCGGCTCTACGCGGAGGGAAAAACCGCCGCTGAGCTTGTTTACCGCCGCACCATGAGCGACGGCAGACGTCGTTTTGTCCGTGCGCGCGCCGAGCTTGCGGTGCATCCGAGCGCGGACGACATCGTCGCATTCATCGTTATCGACGATATAAACGCCGGAGTGATAGCCGAACAGGTCATAGGCGCAATTACGGCGTTCGAGTATGATTACATCATGTATATCGACGTTCTGCGCGGCTCTTATACTTTTATAAACAACTGCCCGGATACCGTTTTCACTCCGGACACCACCGGACTTTATGACGAGGTGGTAAAAAACTGCGCGGGAGAGGTCAGCGTTTTCGACGACAGCGACATACGCTCGCAGCTGCCGCTCCTCTCCGAGCTTCAGACCATACTTACGGAAAAGAAAAGCCACACCATCTTTGCCTCAGTCGATTACGGACGGGGGACGCGCAGGAAACGGCTTTCATATTCGTATATCGGCTCGAGCCGCGACGTCATTATGCTGCTGCGTTCGGATATCACCGAGGTTTACAGCGAGGAAAAGCGCAAAAACGATATCCTGCTCGGCGAGCTTGCGGTTTCGCGTCAGCACGCAAACGACGCCGGCGAGCTGCTCTCACGAATCATCGGGGAGCTTCGTCACTCGCTGAGTTCGATCACACAGGCGGCAAATTCGATCTCCGGTTTTATTTCGGAGGTTATCAGCGCCGATCCGCCGGAACACGTCAGACGCGCACTCAGCGGCAGACCATACGCCGAAAGCCACGCTTCGCATATACAGCGTGAGGCCGGACGCCTTATGCTCACCGCAGACGCTTTCTCAAAGGTAAATGATCTGCACACCGGCAAAGCTCCCATAAGCGGCAAAGCCTATGATTTCCGTGCGCTCATGCTCTCGGTTTTCGAAAGCTTTTCTCGCCGCGCCGCCTGTTCCGGTATCGTTTTCACCTCATCTTCAGACTGCGCCGGCACGATGATAGTATCGGGCGACGCCGAACGGCTTTCCATCGCGGTATCATGTCTGCTCGAAAACGCATTGAAATTCACCGACGCGGGACACAACATCGATTTTTACTATTCCTGCCGCCCCGAAGGCGGACTGACGGCGCTCAAAATAAAGGTGAGCGACACCGGACGCGGAATATCGGAGGATTTTTTAGAACATATATACGAACCCCTGTCAAAGGAGGACATCACCACGGACGGCGCGGGGCTTGGGCTGTACATCTGCCGCGAGCTTATAACCGCGCTGGGCGGCACTGTCGTCTGCGAAAGCCGCAGGGGCATCGGGAGCGTATTTACCATCACGCTAACCTCTCCCACCGCCGGAAACATATAAACGGAGAATATCGCAAAAACAAAAAAGGCGTCTGATTTATGTAAGCAGACGTCTTTTTTTATAATTTAATATGATTCTAACGGTTCACGTTATCTCCTGCGGTATGATGTGTCACTTCTTATCAGCAAGCGCCCACCGTTCGACAAAATCGGCGATGGGAGCGCCTGAGACGAGCGAATGGGGGTGGTGGGCGCAGTCGGGTTTTATCCACAGCTCGCAGAACCCTCCCGCCTCGCGCATCGCCGGAACGAAGCGGCAGGCGTTCTCCTCCGCCGGAACATCCTTGTCCGCGCCGCCCGCTATGATGAGCGTCGGGATTTTGGCGCGCGCTATATCGCCCGCGCGGTCGAGCGGATTGCGGTCGAACGTTTTCGCGCTCTCCTCGTCGAGGTGATACCAGCGCATACATTCCTCCCAGCATTTGGGAGCGCCGATGCCGGAATATTTGCCGCCCGGCCAGCTTCGGATATCAAGCACCGGAGCGTCGAGATAGAGCGCCGAAACATTATCCGGATACGCCGCCGCGTAGTTTACGCTGTAAAGCCCTCCGCGCGAAAAGCCGAACAGAACGGTTCTGCGATAAAGTCCCAGCCCACCGTCCTCCTCGCTGCCGCATACGGCGCGGCGAAAACGCTCCATCAGTTCGACAGATTCCGGACAGCCGTACATATCGGAAACGCCGTGCCATACGACATACCACCCGCGCCGCGCCATCTCGATATCCGCCGTATCGAACGCGCCGAAAAATTCCGCGCGCCATATCCAGCGCCGCTCTGCCGTCGGGTTTTCCGGTATGAGCGCGATGCTGTCCCTGCCCTCGAATTTAAAATTTGCGCGGCGAAAACCCTTGTATTCGTCGTAAGCCACATCTGTAAACATAAAATATACCCTCTTTCTGAAATTACATCAAAACGGCACATTTTTTTGCCGTGTTTTTTGATTTTTATACATAATAAACGTTCCTCCGGGCGAAAATAAGCGCGGCGCAGTTCGCATAATTCGAATGCCGGCGTCAAACGGAGGTATCATTTTTTGACAAATTCATACAAAACGCTCGTCGCGGAGCTTGACCGTATACTCCGCTGCGGCGAGAGCTTCGATATTATACGGCGTCCGCTCAAGCTGAGCGCCGGCGACGCGGTGATGTATTACATCGACGGCTTCGTAAAGGATGAAATCAGCGAAAAGCTGATCGAATTTTATCTCAAATCCGACATAAACACCCTGCGCGTCAACATTCCATATGTCGAGGTAGAGCAGACGAGCGACATTGACGAAATGGTGACCTTTATCCTCAGCGGCTCGACGGTGCTGGTAGTCGACGGAATCGAAGGAGCGCAGATCATCGACACCCGCTCGTATCCGACGCGCGGCATCGAGGAACCCGAAAACGACAAGGTGCTGCGCGGCTCGCACGACGGCTTCTGCGAAACCATCGTTTTCAACACTGCCCTGATACGCCGCCGGATACGCGATCCTCGCCTGACGATGAAGCTCGTGCGGATCTCCGAATGTACCCGCACCGACGTCGTGATAAGCTACATCGACGGCCGCTGCGATAAACTATTTCTGAACAAAATCATCGACAAGCTGTCGAAAATAAACGTCAAGGCGATCAATTTCGGCATTGAGAGCATCGCCGAATGTCTTGTTCCGCGGCATTTCTGGAATCCCTTCCCAAAATTCCGCTTCACCGAACGTCCAGACGCCGCCGCCGCAATGCTGCTCGAGGGCAGCGTGATCGTCATCTGCGACAACACTCCGTCGGTGATGCTCCTGCCGACCTCGATTTTTGATTTCACGCAGGAAAGCGACGATATGTATCTGCCGCCGATCACCGGAACGTATCTGCGCGTACTGCGCTTTTTCGTCGGAATCGTCACCCTGCTGCTCACCCCGACTTGGCTGCTGCTTATATTGAATCCGTCGTACATTCCGCAGTGGCTCGATTTTATCAAAATCGCGGAGCCGGCGGCGCTGCCCGTCGTCATACAGCTTTTTATAATCGAATTCGCCGTCGACGGACTAAAGCTCGCGTCGCTCAATACACCGAGCGCTCTCTCCGGTTCTTTCTCGGTGGTGGGCGGACTTATCCTCGGCGATTTCGCGGTCAAAAGCGGCTGGTTTTCGCCCGACGTTATACTGTATATGGCATTCGTCGCGCTGGGCAGCTTTTCTCAGCCGAGCTATGAGCTTGGCTACGCGATAAAATTCATGCGTATGATTATCCTCGCGCTTACAGCGTTTTTCGGCGTATGGGGCTATGCCGCAGGTATCGTCATCACAATAATCACCGCCGCGTCGGTAAAAACTCCCGAGGGAAGCCGCGGCTACCTCTATCCGCTTATTCCCTTCAACGCCCGCGCCCTCGCCCGCCTTTTCTTCCGCGCAAAGCTCAAATAGAGCCGTTAATACTCCGCGTATGACCGCGCTGATATTTTGCCGGCAGAGTTTGGACGCTGTACGCCGAGCAATGATCCGTGTCCAAACAATGAACAGAGCAGACGCATATTCCGTTTATCCTATTCTAACATTTATATTCCGGTTTTACAATCCCAAACCGAAAATTCATATAAAAAAACCGCTTATTGCTCCAAGCGGTTTTTTTGTGCGCCCGACGCGCTCTATATTTTTGAAGCTTCTGATTATTTTAACATTTGTGTCGGCAAATTACACATTATTAAGAGGTTCCTTTGGAAGCCTCTGATTAATTCGCCGACGCGTTGAAATCAAGGGCGTTCAGCCCTTGTATTTCAACATCAGTGTCGACGAATTACACATTATTAAGAGGTTCCTTTGAATTGCGTCTTGATTTTTGGGGGATTTAAGGTATAATATAATGTATGACTTCAAAAATATGCAAAACATCGCGCGGACGCGCTCAAATCGATGAAAATCGGGGGAAGTTAATATGAATATATCGCTTGACGGCGCGTGGAAGCTCGCGTATGC
>JBAXZA010000055.1:0-8704 GCA_041670545.1 Eubacteriales bacterium
CGGCGGTTTTCGCGGCTTCATCAAAGCCGTTTTCGACGACTGTATTATTAATCGTCGAAAATTCAAAATTCTTGCCGATCTGCGATACGGTCGCGCGCGGCTCTATCGAGCTTACGAGGTAATAATTGTCGCTCTCGACATCTATCGCGTAGCTTATGCCCTGCGATATAAACGACGCTTCGCCGTTATTGAGCGCGAGAATAGCCGCCGCCTGAGCGCTCGTATTGAACGCCACGGCGTCGCTCGCCATTGTATAATAATAGTTGGTGTTTACCGCAGCCGAAGCGTAGGTTTTCTCCACGGTATCGGTCGTCTGGAACACCTGCGTTTCGCTGTACGGGTGGACGAGCCCGCCTATAAACGAGAACAGGAACATCGCGATAATGATCACAAGCCCGACTATCGCAAGACGGTTGCGCAAAAAGCGCTTGGCGACCAGCATTCCGGGAGAAAGCACGCGAACCCGGCGTTCGTCGTCCAGCTTGACCCGCGCCAGCGCCGCGTTCTTCTTCATTTCATTTTTTGCCATATCATATAACCCTTTACCTGTCTCTTAATTTACCCGTACGCGGGGATCGACCACGGCGTACAGTATATCCGATATCAGCGTTCCGGCGAGCGTCAGAGCCGCGAGGAACAGCATATAGAACATCGAAAACGGAATATCTCCCTTAGTAAGCGCCAGATATGAGGTGTAGCCTATACCCGGTATCTGGAACAGCGTTTCGGTGATCATCGCGCCCGAGAACAGCCCCGGAAGCGTGCCGCCGACGATGGTCACTATCGGAATAAGGGTGTTGCGGAAGGCGTGCTTATTAATGACGACACGCTCGGAAAGCCCCTTAGCACGCGCCGTGCGGATATAGTCGGAGTTTAACACCTCGAGCATATTCGTGCGGGTGTAGCGCATGAGAAAGCCTATGCTTTGTATCGTCAGCACGGTGACTGGCAGTATATAATGCTTGATTACGTCAAGCGTCTGCCCGAAGGACGAAAGCTGGTCGTGAAAACGGCCTACTTTTCCGTATAAATCAAACCATCCCAGGTTGACCGAGAATATCATCTTCAATATCGTCGCGAAGAAGAAGGATGGCAGCGATATTCCGATCAGCGCTATTACCGTAACCGTATAATCGGTCGCGGAATATTGTTTTCTCGCGGCTAAAATACCGAGCGGTATGGCTATAACAAGCTCGAGCACGAGCGATGCGAAGCCGAGCGCGAATGAATCCCAAATGACGTCGCGGAATTTCTGGAGAACGGGGACGTTGAACGCCCACGAATCGCCGAAATCGCCGTTTGTTATAACGTCGCCTATCCAACCGAAGAAGCCCTGGATAACGCCGGTGTCCATATGGTAGATGCCCTTGAGCTGAGCGAGCCATTCGGTATAGCTCTTAGCTCCCGGCAAAGACGCACGTTCACGCGCGACGCTCTCGATATATGAGGTAGGCATAGCGCGCATGAGCGAGTAGATGATTAGCGCGACAAAGAACAATATCACTATGCTCATAAGCACGCGCTTGACTATAAATTTCCACATATCAGTTTCCTCAAATACCCATTATTTTACATTTTTCGCGTAAAACGGAGGCTCGCGCATAACACGGAGGTTACGCCGCGTTTCTGCGCTGAAGCCGAACGATTTGATTTATATGAGAAAGCAAGGAGCTGATTTTACAGCTCCTGCTTCCGTTGTTTTCAAAATAAAACGACGGGGAGGGGCGCACCCGCCCCGCCGTCGTCCGAAACCGCTGATTCAGTCTTATTCCGGCTCCCTGCTTTACGAAACACAAGGGCAAAACGCCATTGATTTCTGCCGAGAGCCAATTGCTCAGCGATTCCTAAAAGCATGATGTCAAGCGGCAGAACCGTCAGACGGCAGTGCCGTATTCTCGCCGTTTAAACGGCGTTTAGTTCATTTCGATGGTCTCGATCTCTGCCATCCAGCCCCAATATGTGGTGATATCCGGGGTGACAGTGGACATTTTCACGCGTTCGGTAGAGAAGGTGATCATGTTCTGACGCTGATAGGTAGGAATTTCGACTGCCCAGTCAAGAATGATATCAAGGCAGGCCTTGTACGCGGTCTTGCGGTAGGACTGGTCTGCGCTCTGACGAGCGGACTTAATATTCTTGTCAAGCTCTGCATCGTCGATATGGTAGTGGTTCGAATCCGAACCGCCGCGTCCGACTATTCCCGAGCTGTGATATACCTGATACATATCGGGATCGATGGTAGCGCCCCATGCGGCTGCCCAAAGCTCCTGTGTGCCGGCGTCAAGACGGTCCCACAGAACGGAGGAGTCGGAAAGGTCGTTGATTATAAAGTTAATGCCGAGGGTGGCGAGAGCTTCGCGGGTGTTGGAAAGTATCGCCATGGAAGGATGGTCGCCGCTGCCGTCTGCGGGGATAAGAACCTCGTATTCGAGCTTAGCTCCATCGGGAGCCGCGGTGAACTTTCCGGCAGCCTCGTCATAAGTGAAGCCGGCGGCGATGAAGTAGTTCTTGGTAGCCTCGAGAGCCGCCGCGTACTTCTCGTCTGCGGTCATGCCGTCAGTATAGATGTTGCTGCCGTCGGGATTTACCGAATAAGCTACACGGTAGTCGGCGTCAGACTTCTGAGGAGCCGCCCACGAGGTGTTGGATATCGGGTAGTTGATGACCGACGCGGCGTCGCCGTAATAGCTGTCTATCGACACGTCGCGGTAAACGGACAGAATGGTGGAAAGAGCCTTGCGCAGAGCCTTCGACTGATCGGAGGAGGGGTTTCCGCCTACGTTTACGGTGTCGGCGTTAATACCGATGTAGCCGTAGCCGAGGTTATCGACCTGGCTGGTGGTGATGGTTTCGCCGACCAGCTCGCCGTTCGTGTTATACGAACGGATCTCCTCGAACTTGGTCTTGGAGCCGCTGGGGTTGGAAATATCGGCTGTACCGGTGGTGATAGCCGAGATCTTATCCGATTCAGCAGTTTCGATGAACTGAACGTACTTGGTCTTGGGAGCGCCCTTATAGTAGTTTTCGTTTGCTTCAAAGTAAACTACCTTGTTTTCGTACTTGACGAACTTATACGGGCCTGCGCCGAGAGGATTGGAGGTCTTTGCTTCCACTGCGGACAGATCGCCGCGTGTGAAGCCGTAAGAGCCTTCCTCATAGTTATAAAGCGCCTTGTCGCCGTAATAGTGCAGGGGGGCGACGGTGATGCCGCAGATGGAATATATAGCGGGCGCTTCGAAACCGTCGGTTACGACCGAAACGGTGTAATCGTCGACACGGGTGATGCCCGAGATGCCCTTGACGCCGCCCTGCATATCAGCGTCGAGAGGACCCCATTTCATGATGAACGCACTCTTGGCGGCGTCGAGAACGCTGTCGTCGTCCGCCTTCTCGGTGTTCCAGTATGTGTCGGGATCGCCGTTGTAGGCAGCGTAGGTTTCGTTATAGTAATCCTCGAGAGTCGGGTATGTGGAGGTCATATCCCATGTAGCGCCCGAAGGAGCGGTGAATACGCCGTCGTCGCCGAGCGAGCCGTAGCCCCACATAGCCATACCGAAAGCAACCTGGAGATTTGCGTCGCCGGATATATCGGCAGCGGTGCGTCCGCCGAGATATGCCGCCGCGTAATCGTCGTTGCAGTAATTTGCCATTACATACTTGACGATAGAGCCGACGTCGCCGATCCACGCCTGCTTGATCTGCTCTGCAACGTCCGCCGACTGCTCGTCGGTTCCAGCTGTGCCGCCGCCGTAAACGGTATTGAAGATATCGTCATACTTGGTGTAAACAGCGTCTGAGGTCTGTGTGCGGTAGTTGGAAAGTCCCTGAATTCCATAGGAGGAAAGCGTAGTCGAGCCGACGTAGCTTGTGTCGCAGAGAACATAATATGTGAATATAAGGTCGTCCGCGGTAAGCTCCTCGCCGTCGGAGAACTTGACGCCCTCCTTGAGCTTCATTGTGTAGGTGGTGGTATTTGCGGTTTCGTCACGGTTAACGGTTATGTCTGAAATACCGGTGTACTTATAATCTGTGCCGTTGTATGCGACTGTTTCGCCCTCGATGGCGTTGTAAATGATACCGCCTGCGCGGTCTGTGGTGATGGGAGAGATACCCGTCATCGAAACGACATCCTGGTCGTACGCGGTGTCGGCATAGAAAGGACTGAACTTGCCGCTGAAGGGATCGTAGGCGACGACGAGAGGCGTGTCGTTGCTGCCGGATGCCGCGCAGCCAGCGAGTCCCGGAACGGTCATCATTGCGCCGAGAAGCAGCGCTGTGATGCGAAGAGACTTCTTCATATTTTACACTCCTTATAATAATTTGTGAAAACCCCACGCGCTTCACATTACCTGCCGCAATTTTGTTTTTGCGTACCTGCGCTGCGCAGCGTGCATAATTTTCATTTTCATTCGTATAAATATAAAATTATACATATTAATGTTAACATTTTTTTATGATTTTGTCAATATATACGCCAATAAATAATTCTTATAACGCCAATATTTAAAGTTTACGTCTAAAATAGCCCAAACGGTTTAAACTTCTCCGTTTATTTTTACTGAAATATTTAATGCGAATTTTCCCGTATTATAACAATATTTTCCTTAGCCTGCATAACTTTATCGGAATTTTCCCAATTGCTTTACCGATTTATCGCATTAGCGCTAATTTTTATTCATTATTAGCTTATATTTATACATTTTATGCTGTGTCACACAAAGGGCGCTCCGCATATGATGGCAGTATAGCGGACGCCGCGCAGCAAGCGGTCCGCGGGGAGGTGCGTTTTATGGGTAAAATCGACTTACGCCGCTGCGGTAAAATGATCGGACTCGTCGCGCTTGCGTTCGGGATAGGGATTCTTGTGACCTTTTTCATCTCGGTGCGCGCGCTCGTTATCATCGAGGCGATAGTGCTGATCCTCGTCGGACTGCTGTTCCTGCTTTGATGTTTTTCCGTCAGAAAGGAGCTGATATGAAAATGAAAATCGTGATTTGGAGATCTCCGAAATTTCTCGCACCGCTGCTCCGCCGTTTCTTCGGAATAAAAAAGAAATAGAGGACGGCGAATCGCTGTCAGACATACATATCGGCGCGTCAAAGCAGCGCCCGGCGCGAGCTTACGCGGAAAAATCCGGACGATGGCGGCGATCGTCGCGAAAAATGCTTCAGCCTATCACACGACGCCGCCATTACGATAAAATACCGGCAATATCTGCCGTCCGAATAACGTCAGGATAATGCCGAACATTTTTACATTTTTTTGTCTGAATCGAGGACGTTTTGTCCCTGTATTTCAACATTTTAAAATGTCAAAAATAAAGTGTTCGGCATAGCCTTAATATGCGATAAACGCATCGTTATTATGCGGATTTTCAGATATTGCCGATAATTTTACATTTTATAACAGTTATAAAAAAGCAGCTATCTATACCGGTTTTATAACAGTAAAATAATCAACTTTTTACGCCGACGATAAACGTTACAGCGAAGCGAATATTACACAGCCGCGCGTCATTATCCACCGGCGCAGAACAAGTGCCAGTATGGCGCAGAGAAGCGCGCAGAAAAGCATATAAACCGCAGCGGACAGAACGCTGCCGAGCAGCAGATAGGGCAGAATGAGCAGTCCGCAGAACGCCATCGCCCCCATCATGGCGACAAAGGTGCTCATGCTCTGCTTGATCGCCGCGACTTCGTTTATCCAGTCGAGCTTGGGAAATTTCAGATTCACCGCGAGTCCGGCGAACGCCGCAAGGCAGGCGAACGTCCACGGCGTCAATATAAGCGTGAGAGCGCCCAATATTCCCGGGCGAATGAGAATTAGCAGCACCGCCTGCGCTAAAACCGTCGCCGGAAGCGTTATTGACAGATGAAGCCTGAGCTTGGCGCGCAGAACCTCGCCTGTCGCGGCGGGCAGCGACTGTATGAGCTGTATCGAGCGTCCCTCGAGCGAAACCGATGACGCCGAAATCGTCACCATCGAGCACATAAAGCAAATGGCTGCCGACGCGCACGCCGCGAGAGTATCCGGCGTCAGGGCGAACATAGACGTTAGCGTGACAAGCATATCGCGGCGTATAAGCGCCGCTATCGGCAGTATCGCGATGAAAATCGCTCCCAAACCGCCGTTCATCATATAAACGGGGCTTGCGGTAAAACGCATAAGCTCGCGGCGGAAAAGCGCTCTGCCGACACTCGACGCTTTTGCTTCACGCGCCACATAACGGCGCTTCGCAAAACCCGTCCGGCGGGTGACGATGCTGATGAAAAACACCGAGAGCAGAACATAGACAGCGCCGAACAGCAGCGCTATGAATATAACGGCAAACGCAAAATGCAGCGCGTCTCCTCTCGCCGCTCCCTCGGAGAGCCATCGAAGCGGCAGAATCGCCGCCGCGCTCCGGGCAAGCTCTCCGCCGTTCTCGATCAGCGCCGCGATATAATTATTGATTCGTCCGATGAAAACGAAATACACGGCTAAAAAACCGAGCGATAGTATCATGGTTACGGCGCTTTTGGCGCGTATACGCGAGGATATCACCGCGATAAGCGCTCCCAGCGCGCAGGAGAGCGAGAGTGTGAATAACGGCAGAATTATTACGGTCAGCGCGAACAGTACGACCGATGCCGCGCTCATGCCGATCATAACGCCCCAAACCGCGCCCGCCGGCAGCAGCACCGCCGCGCCGAACAGCAGATCGAGCAGATAGAGCGAAAGCATACGGCTCGCGAGTATCGCCGACGGCGGTATCGGCATCGAAAGAAGCATTTCGTTGTCGCGGGCGTTATAAAGCTGCGCGTAGGTCGAAAACAGGCTGCCGACGAGCATCATCACTGTCGCGAGCATTATCGCGAAGGCAAAATAGAACCAATCTATGCCGCCCGCGTGAAACGGCTGCGCGAGCTGTGAGAATAATCCTCCGAACATGAACGCGAAAGCAGCGAGTATATATACGCTGAGCAGCGATATTCCCACCAAAACGAGCGGCGAGCGGCGTTTACCTCCTCTTCTGCCGCTGAATATTCCCGAAAACATCGAGAGGAAACGTGTTTTAAACAATGCTTTAAACATTTCAGTCTCCTATTTTTATGTCATAATATACAACATATATTCATATCGATTATGCAATATGCCGAGCTTGAAACTTGCAGAATCGGCACATCGGCGGGTTTTTCATATAAATCAACCGAATATTATTTAACGTGAGTTCGACGATAAAGAAACAGGTACGCGCTTTCTGAAGAAAGCTGTGCAAAGACTTTAAAAAAGGGTAAACTATAATAAAATCACCTTTGTTTTAAGGTTTTTGCCAGGCTTTTTGCAAAAAGCCGCGTACCCCTGCCCTCGTCGAACTCACGTTATTTATCCTTATCGGCTGAGTCACCCGACTTTTCCTCAAGCTCGAGGAAAACCGATTCGAGCGACGCGTTGCCGCGCACCTCGTCCATTGTTCCGTCAGCGACAAGCCGCCCGCTCTTTATTATCGCCACGCGGTCGCAAAGCTTCTCCGCCACCTCGAGAACGTGCGTGGAAAAGAATATCGCGCCGCCGTTATCGCATATTTCGCGCATAAGCCGCTTGAGAGTATGCGCCGCGATCGGGTCGAGTCCGACGAACGGCTCATCCATGATCACCAGCTTGGGGGTATGCAGCAGTGCCGCGATGACGGCTAACTTCTGCTTCATGCCGTGCGAATACGCCGATATCGGCTGCGCGAGATCCGAGGTCAGTCCGAACTCGTCGGCGTATTTCGCTATACGTTCGCTTCTCTCATCTGCTGTGACGCCGTAAATATCGGCGACAAAGTTCAAAAATTTGATGCCGGTCATAAATTCGTAAAGATCCGGATTGTCCGGTATGTACGCTATCAGCTTTTTACAGGCGATAGGCTCGGTTTTTATCGATTTGCCGCCGACATATATTTCGCCGCCATCGAAATTCAATATTCCGCAGCACGCTTTTATCGTCGTGGTCTTGCCCGCGCCGTTATGCCCGATAAAGCCGTATATTTCGCCGGCTTTTATATGCAGCGAAAGATCGCTGACCGCTTTTTTATCGCCGTAGGTTTTAGTCAGATGTTCGATTTTTAACATTTTATACTCCAATCACAGACTCGGCGTTATGCCCGCCGTTTCTTATTATGATATCAAAATGATATCATATTTTGAATATTTTGTCAATAGCTGACGCGGGGTTTTACCGCGATCACAACGAAAAAGCCGCCGTGCGGGTAAACCCGCGCGGCGGCTTTTAGCGCACACCGGATACATATCCGGACATCTGCGCTTATGAAATTCGATTTAACCTACGATACCGGAGCGCTCGATACCCTGAACAAGGTACTTCTGGCAGAAGAGGTACACTACGATCAGCGGAGCGATTATCATCAGACCGCAGGTGTTGCGGATAGCCGCGACATAGAGGTTCTGACCGGCATAGTTTGTATCCAGCGACTTAGGAACGCCGACGACATCGGGCATGAGCTTCAGACCCTCGGTCGTGAAGAATACCTCGGTGTAGAAGTCGTCTGTCCACTGCCACGAGAATGCGAACAGGAAAATCGTTATCATCATCGGGATTGAAAGCGGGATGATGATGGTGAAGAAGGTCTTGAACACGCCGGAGCCGTCGATGTAAGCGGATTCCTCAAGTTCATCAGGAACGCCGCGGAAGAACTGACGCATCATGAAGATGTAAAGTC
>JBAXZA010000056.1:0-8647 GCA_041670545.1 Eubacteriales bacterium
AACGCAGAAGCTCGCAGTTTCTTACAATAGCATTTCCCGTATCGTCCATAATATCCTCTCCAGACCGCACCGCGAACAAGCTCACAGCTCGGCGGCGCAAATATATTTTTTACAAAAACAGCTTGAATATTTCTTCACATTATGCTACAATTGTTGTTAATTTCGCCAATCGGGTATATTTGATACTCGGCGGCGCTCACTTGCTTTTTTGGGAGGTCGGCTTATGAAAAAGCTGTCTTTACATAATATATTTATACGCGCGCTATGCGTCTTTATGCTTATGATCACTGTCTGCGGCGTCCCGGTCAGCGCCGGCTCGCCGTATTCCTTCGTTTCGATAGGCGACGGCGTTTCCGGCGGCGAAGGGCTTTCCTCACCGTCCGACAGCCGTTTTACCGCAATTTGCGCTTCACATTATTCGGCTCACCTCACAAGCTATTATGTTTCCGGCATTACGACGCAGTCGCTCACCCTCGCGCTGACCTCGGGCGCTTATAACGACGCGCTTGCCGGCGCTGATGTTATAATGCTCAATTTCGGTATGCCCGACCTTTTCAATACCGTCGGACGCGTTGTGACGGCGTCGCTCACCCCATATTCCGCAACGTTTTCACAGCTGCTCGAAGCGTCATCGTCCGGCGCGGATATGTCCGGCTTCGCCGATGCCTTCGCCGCTGTGCGTACAGCCCTTACCGATAATGCTGAGCTTTCAAAGCTGTCGGACGATTTCGCAAAACACGTTTCAACGCTGGTCAGCCTTGTTCATGAAATTGCTCCCGGACGCGTAATATACATCTGCGAGCTTTATAATCCCTTTAAAAATGTCGGCAGTCTTACGGCTGGCAGCGAAAAGCTCGCAATATCAGCGCTCGTTTCCGGATATGTCGCTGATATGAACGCCGCGTTCGAGGGCTTCGGCTCATATGTCGTTCCGGTGACGACGAACGCAGTTTTGACCTCATCACAGCTCAATTCCTACGGCAGCGGCTGGGATGGTGATCTATCAAAGCCTCCGATGCCAAACGAAGCCGGACACCGTGCGCTCGCGACAGCTCTCATATCGGCAATGGCGATGCCGGAGGTGAACGATATTTCGGAGCATTGGGGCGAGCGATATATCCGCCGCGTGCTTTCGTGGAGAGTATATAACGGTCTTTGCGACAAAGCCTTTGAGCCTGACCGCGCAATGACCCGCGCTCAGTTCGTTACCGCTCTCGGAAAGATTATGTCGGCAAAGGTGGAAAAATACAACCTTTCGCCGTTCCGCGATGTGGATATGAACGCCTATTACGGCAAATATGTCACCTGGGCGCAGTATTCAAAAATCGTTTTGGGCGGCGGTTCGTATATGTTCTATCCGGCAAGCAATATTACGCGCGAGGAAATGGCGGTAATGCTCGACCGGCTCGTGAGCGAATACGCCGTACAGCTCACCTATTCCGACGCCGCGCCGGTTTTCGCCGACGCTGCCGATATATCCGGCTGGGCGTCCGACGCCGTATCGCGTATGGCGCGTTCAGGAGTTATGCGCGGCGATGAAAATTCCGAATTTCATCCTCATGATTCAATAACGAACGCCGAGGTCGCGACGATATTCTGCCGTCTTGATGAAAGCGCGGAGATTTTCGGTTATCTCGGATAATATTCGAAACCGTACTATAAATTGTAAAAAAAATCAAAATGAACAAATGAAATCAAAAACTGCATGGGGGTCCATTAACTGTCTGCTTTCCCTGCTCACATACACGCAATGCGTCCGCTTTTTTGTATAATTTGCAATTTACCCATACAAAAAGCCGCCGTAATATATCCTGACAGATATATTACGGCGGCTTTCATTGTGTTATGAGTCGGGAAATTACTTGAGCTCGACGGTAGCGCCGGACTCTTCGATCTGCTTCTTGAGCTTCTCAGCATCTTCCTTGGAAACGCCTTCCTTGATTGCCTTAGGAGCGGCTTCAACAAGGTCCTTAGCGTCCTTAAGTCCAAGACCGGTGATCTCACGAACAACCTTGATAACGTTGAGCTTGGAAGCGCCAACAGAAGCAAGGATAACGTCGAACTCGGTCTTCTCTTCTTCTGCGGGAGCTGCTGCTGCAGCGCCGCCGGCGACAGCTACGGGAGCTGCGGATACGCCGAATTCCTCCTCGAGAGCCTTAACGAGGTCAGCAAGCTCAAGGATGGTAAGGGTCTTTATCTGGTCAAGAATCTGTGTTGTTTTCTCGGTAGCCATTTTAAATTACCTCCGTAAATTGAATTATTATTTTAATTTTTGACGCGTTAAGCGTCACATTCTGCTCTGTTACAGAGCGTGCGGCTTTGAAACCGCTTGTCTGCGCCGTTTCAGCGGGAGCGCTCCGATTATTCGGCTACGGCTTCTCCGCCATCCTTGTCGATCTTCGCCTGAAGTACACGAACAAACGCGTAAAGCGAGGACTGCATGCTTCCCAGCATCTTTCCGATAAGGACTTCCTTGTTGGGGGTCTCAGCGAGAGCATTAACAGCATTTGCATCGACGACAGCGCCGTCAACAAAGCCTGCCTTGATCTCGAATGTAGGAACCTTATCAGCGTATTTCTTGATGATCTTTGCAGCGATGACAGGATCTGTGGGGCTGACTGCAAAAGCATTCATGCCTTCCAGATATTTCGCCATTGCTCCGAAACCGATCTTCTCGCAAGCGCGCTCGGTAAGCTTGTTCTTATAAACCTTATAGCTTACTCCGGCCTCGCGCAGTTCCTTTCTGAGTTGGGTATCATCCTCAACGGTGATACCCGTATAGTTAACAAGCACGCCTGCGGCCGCTCCAGTCATTTTATTGACCAGATCGTCGACCTGAGCCTGCTTCTGAGCTAATACCTTTTCGCTCGGCATAGTATTTTCACCTCCGTATAACACAAAAAAACTTCGGGCAGACGACAGCTCGTCATTACCGAAGCACACCTATATAAAAACAGCCGCTCGTTCCGAAAAGGCACAGCGGTTTCATTCATATAATGAAGCGCACCTCGGCAGGACTTACTGTGCCTTGCGGCATTCGCCTGCTGTCTTAGGATTACTCAAGTATTATAACACACCGTATTAGTTTTGTCAAGTGAAATATTCATCGTTTACACTTTGTTAACAACAGTGGGAATGTTTATTTATAACCGTTTTCGGTATTGAATAGTTATATCCGCGATGCTATAATGAAATTATCAAAAACGAAAGCAGGGTGATGAAAATGACAATGACATATGATTGGGTGTTGTTTTCGCGCCTTTTTAACGTTTACAGCTGATATTTTTCAGTTTTACGGTTTTTTTGCCGAGGTATAACGTCATAATGCGCACACACGCCCGATATCGGGCGTTTTTTGTTTATATTGCGGGCAGTGGGGTGTTTATCGCCAAATTTGTCCGCGCTTGAACGCCCGGGGACTATATAAGTCCGCCGGCGTTTTTTATTTGGCAAAATATTAGGGCTTGTTCGTAAAATCGCAGTAAACGTTCATTTTGCGAGCTAAATACTATAATTGAATGAGGTGTTTTTATTAAACGTTTATTCGCTTCAATGATGGGAGATATTGCACGGCACTCCGGATGGCACGATATGTATGAGGGACATATCGTAGTTTATGACGGCACCGTAGCTCCTCCGATAACGGATTTCGACAGCACCTACTATGACGGCGAAACGGGCTACGATATCTCGCGCTCCGGCAAAAAAAAGCTCGAGCTGCCGACAATCCTTATCATGATACCCGCAGACGATATTTTAGGTGATATTTCACATACAGAAGGAGAAAATATATTGAAAAGACTTCGCTATTATTTTAATTTCATGGAAAACGACACGCAGACCTATCGCTGGCGCGACACTATTTGCAGCCCGCCTGTACAGCGCGATCTTTACGACGGACGCTGCGTGGTCAATTTTCCGCCGAAATCGAACGGTGAACTGCTCGATCCCGATATTCAGCAGGACTCGCTTTATTTCCAGGAAAACATCGGCTATGATATCTCGCGCTCGCAAAAGGATCGTCCGGACGTTCCTACCGTCACAGCTCAAATACCGTGCGAAGCGCTCGCTCTTGATGAAAGCTTTCATGGCGGCACTGTCGCCTGCGCGGCGGCAGATCATTGTCTGCGGGCGTTCGCACCGTATATAGATTCGCTGAACTCCGAGCTTGAGAACCGTGCGCGGGACGACCGCGAAAACGGTAAATATTACCTTTACCGTCCGGACGGAGAAGTTCTTCTTCGCAACAGCGCGTATTTCGCAGTCTGCCGGCGTAAGGATTATCATAACGGCGGCGGCTACAACGTTTATCTCGAAAACGACGATGTCGAGCGCGCGCCGCGTATGTGCCTTTGCATTCGCATACAGGTTCAGCTGCCGTATAAAAAGCTCAAAAAGGCGGTCAAAATGCTCTGTACCGAGCTTCCGTCGGCGGTCAATTCCTTCATAGCGGATTTTGATCACGCGGCGCTTGAAAACGCCTGCAAGCTTGCGCAGCTGCAATGTTCGCTCCGGCAAGCGCTCTCCGACAGCGGCTATGCCGCTTTCATCGCGAACGGCAGCATACTTCCGCGCGAGAGCGGCAGCGACCGTCCGATGAAAAACGCCATACCATTTAAAAGCGCACCACAGGACGAAATAACCTTATGCGGAATTACCGGTATGGGCTTTCCGCGCGGCGTAAGCGTTATCACCGGAGGCGGCTATTCGGGAAAATCCACACTGCTTGATGCGCTCGGCGCCTGCATTTACGATCACACGTCCGGCGACGGGCGGGAGCTGTGCGTTACCGACGCAAGCGCCGTCAAAATATCCGCCGAGGACGGACGCGTCGTGATGCGCGATAACATTTCGCCGTTCATCAAATGGATACCCGGCGGATCTCCGGAGGATTTTTCCACCGCACACGCGTCCGGCTCGACCTCCCAGGCGGCGAACATCGTCGAAGCCGTCAACTGCGGCGCCGCTCTGCTGCTCATCGACGAGGACCGCAGCGCCACAAACTTCATGATACGCGACGCGATGATGAAGCGGCTCATACGCCGCGAACCGATAACTCCATTTACCGACCGCGTGCGCGAGCTGTCCGCTAACGGCGTTTCAACCATACTCGTCATAGGCGGCAGCGGCGAATACCTTTCGGTCGCCGATAAGATATATATGATGGAAGATTTTATCATCTCCGACGCAACCGAAAGCTCGCGCAGAATAAGTCCGCGGCGGGATGATTTCCCCGAAAACGTGAGCTGGGACGCCGGACGGCTGCTCGGCGGCGAGCATTTCTCCTCATATCCTGAGGGGAAAGGAACAGAGCGTCTCGAAATATCAGAGCTTGGTTTTATTATAATCGGAGGCGAAGCGGTGGATATACGCGCGCTTTACAGCTTCATCACACCGGCTCAGCGCACCGCCGCCGGCTTCATTCTACGCGAAATGATGGTGACCAACGACAGCGATGAAATTGATGTCGGACGCCGGCTCGACGAAATATACGAAAAGATCGCCCGCGACGGGCTTGATACCGTCTGGACTGGATTTTTCGAAGCGTGCGGACGTTTCCTCGATCTGCCGCGAAAATTCGAGATCATAGCGGTTATCGACCGTATGCGCAATATAAAAATCAAACGAATATAAACAAAACGCGCGATATCAGTTTGCTATAACGGCGCACGATTTTATCGAAAAGCCGAGCGGCAGAGATGATGCGGCTGGCGCGCCGGCTTCGTCCATCGTGAACAGATACATCTCCATTATCTCGCCGTTTTCGCCTATGTGATTTACATAAGCGAGATATCCGGCGGAGTCGGCCGCAACATCTGTTATGACGATATCTGCCGTGCTGTCGCAGTTCTGCGGCAGCAGTGTGACGCGTTCTCCGCTGTAAAGCGGAGGAATCTCCGTTTCGTTCTCGAAAAGTGCGCCAAGATAATCGCGTATCAGCGCGCCTTCCACCTCCGCGCCGCCGTCCGAGTTGCGGTGCGACAAGATTGCGCTGTCCTCAGCCGACGCTATCGATATCATCGCCGCGAGCGCGTCGCTTACGAATTGTTCGTCGTCGGGACGATAGCCGAGCGAATCGCCGTCCGCGTTTTCATTCGAAATCACCGTGATGAGCGCTCGGAAAACGCTGTTCATTCCTGATATCCGTTCTGAGAGCGCCGCGCGGCTCTCGGCTGTTTCTTCCGTTTTAAATGACACCGCGACGGTTTCTCCGTCGCCCACATCGACTCCGGTGTCGCCGCAGGAGGATAAAAGCAAAGCGATAATTATTAATACAAGCAATATTCTGTGCATATCAGCATACTCCGGTAATAGCTTTAATTTCGTTATTTTTCATTTTACAAACAATACCTTGTAGTATTATACCCCTCCCAGCACGCTTTGTCAACGCAGAATGCTCGTGAAATTATCTTTTGCCGCATAAAAGCACCTCTGCGCGGCTATACTTCGTTGTATGGTATATGTGCGCAGATGGAGGGCAACAGCATGACCGATAAAAAAACCGAAAAAATCATCGTTTCCAAGGGCGATACGAACGAAAGCAGCGTCGAAACCGGCGACAGCGAACACCGTATACACTGTCTTTCAATAATCGGGCAGATAGAGGGACATTCGCTGCTCGGCGATTCTCAGAAGGCGACAAAATATGAACAGCTTCTGCCGCTGCTCGTTTCGATCGAGGAGAGCCGCGAGATCGAGGGACTGCTCATACTGCTCAACACGGCTGGCGGCGATGTCGAAGCGGGACTCTGCATCGCCGAAATGATCGCCGGAATGTCAAAGCCGACCGTTTCGCTCGTACTCGGCGGCGGACATTCGATAGGTATGCCGCTCGCGGTATCGGCAAAGCGTTCGTTTATCGTGCCGAGCGCGACCATGATAATTCATCCGGTGCGAATGAGCGGCGTCGTCGTCGGCGCTCCGCAGACCTATTATTATTTCGAACGTATGCGCGAACGTATCCTCGATTTCATCGAACGCAATTCGCACGCCAAACGCGACCGTCTGTGCGAGCTTATGATGAAGCCGGACGAGCTTGCCACCGATATCGGAACTCTGCTCGACGGCAGCGGTGCCGTCGCCGAGGGTATCATCGACGAGGTGGGCAATATTTCAAGCGCGCTGACAGCGCTTCACGCAATGGCGGAAGCGGACAAATCGAAAGCGCCCGCGAAAAAGCGGGCTGGCAAAAGCGAAGCCCGGATATAAACCGAAACAACGGCGCGGAATAAATCCGCGCCGTTGTTTTATTTCTGTGTGCCGAACATATCGGTCGCGTTTTCCCCTTTTTGCTGTGCCGGAATCATATTGGGATAGATGAAATTCAGATATTCGTCGCCGAGATTGTCGTCAAGCCATTCGTCGAGCGCTCCGTCGGCAGGAATATTATCGCGGCGCTCGTTCTGACGGATAACGGCAAAACCGGATATGCACATATCGGCGGCAAGAAGAACGGCAAGCGCGGCGCTCAGCAGAACTCCGATTTTTTTCGGGATCTTCTCAATGAGCCGCGAAAGCTGCGGATAAAGATCCTTCACCCATAAAAGTCCCAAAATCCCCCACATCAGCATAAACATAACGTTAGTGCGCCCGCCTATATTGAGCGGCGTATTTGAATATTCCCACGAAACCGTTCCGAAAACAAGCTCCTGAAACAGGCTACACAGATATTCAAAACCTCCGCCGATAAAAGCGCTTCCGAGAAATATCCACAGATCGCGTTTTTTGCGCAGCCTGTACAGGCAGCCGGTTATCAGAACCGCGCCGAAGCCGTAGACCGGTATGAAGCAGCCGTAGACAAGCCCGGTACGCATCTCAAAATGTCCTGTCACAATCAGACACCACAGCGTTTCGATGATAAAACCAACCACGCCGCCGATGAAAAACAGCCACAGCAGCTTGGCGGGGCATAAACCATGCGCGAAGGGCGACGCAATTCCCTCGTCAAGCTCGTCACCGGCATAGCGAGCGGCGTTGTCGGCTTCCTGACGCTGTATTTTTTCGCGGTGAGCATCTGACATCGCGCGCAGCTTATCCTTTACCGCGACATAGGATTCGGAATATTTTTCCGAGCTGCTGTCCGGAAACGCTCTGACAAGACGTTTGACTATCGCGCTGTTTTTCGAAAGCAGCTCGTTATAGCTTTCACGCAGACGCTCGACGTTTTCTTCGTTTTTCGCGCGTCTTTCCTCCGCTGCGGCTCTGCGCTTGACCGCAGATTCCTCCGCCGCCGCCTTGATCCGTCCGGCGCTCTCGTTATAAAGCTCGCTGAGCTTGGCGCTTCCGGCTTTATATTTTTCGTTTAATTTATCGGCGCTCTCCTTCAGCTCGGAGTTTTCGTATTTTTCTTTCAATTCAAGCGTTTCATCCGATATTTTCTCGCCTAACTTATCAGAACCGGCGCGTATCGCCGCCGATATTTCGTCAAGCGCGCGCAGACGGCGGTTAAGCTTCATAATGCTCAGCACCGTGACGGCAAGATCGGCTATCATGACGCCGAATATAACGAAAATTATGATATAGCCGAGCAGATGCGGAGTAAAATCGATTATTTTATCGATTATCGGCATTATCACTTTTAAAACGAGTATGCAGGCGACGCCCCAGAGCAGCGAATAACGCAGACTCACATAGCCCCCGATGTTAA
>JBAXZA010000057.1:0-8632 GCA_041670545.1 Eubacteriales bacterium
CTGCGTCGGAGTGTCGACGCTCGGCGCGCTTGCATATAATCTGCTCCCGCTTTGCTCCGGCTGTGACGATGTGATCTGCCCTGTGATGGACGCCCGCCGTTCGCAGGTTTATAACGCGGTATGGCGCGGCGGAAAACGTTTGTGCGCTGATCGTCTGATAACACTCGATACGCTCGGGCAGGAGCTTTCGGAGCTTCCGGAAAATGTAAAAATACATTTTTGCGGCGACGGCGCACGGCTCGCCATGTCGAAAATCGAGCTTCCGAACATATCGGAAACGCCGGATAACCTCATATGGCAGAACGGCTATTCGGTCGCCCGCGCGGCGCTCGATAAATATCGCGCGGAGGGCGCGATGACGGGGGAGCAGCTTGCGCCGATTTATCTGCGCGCGTCCCAGGCGGAACGCGAACGGACAGCGGGAAAAAATTAACGATATATCGCTTCGCACAAAAATGAACATGGATACCTCCATGTATGCTTAATACGAATGATATAAAACGATTTAAATATGTAAAAGAGGGATAATATGTCTGACAAAAATAAAAAAATCGCAGTAGCCTGCGACCACGGCGGATATGAGCTGAAGCTCGAGCTGCTAAAATATCTTGAGGACAAGGGTTATGAAGTCGTCGACTTCGGTACTCACGATACGAAATCGGTCAACTATCCGGATTACGCACATTATGTCTGCTCGGCGATACAAAAGGGTGAAGCCGCGCTCGGAATCCTGGTCTGCGGAACAGGAATCGGAATGAGCATGGCGGCAAATAAACATACCGGCATACGCGCCGCCTGCTGCTCGGACACATATTCCGCGCGGCTCACCCGTATGCACAACGACGCCAATGTTTTGTGCCTCGGCGGACGCGTTCTCGGTTCTGGACTTGCGCTTGATATCGCCGAGCTGTTTCTTACCACCGAATTCGAGGGCGGACGCCACGCGACGCGTATCGGTATGCTTGAAAATTATCGGTAAAATAAAAAAATCCGGAGCGAATAACGCTTCGGATTTTTTATGTGCAAACTGCATCAAAGCTGATCGAGAATGCTGTCGTTTTTAATGATATCCGATCCGCCAGCGCTTTCGTCCGGGATAACGCCGTACTGCGAAAAAATGTCGATTCCCTGCGAATCCATCTGACGATAGGCTTCGACCGAGGTAAGCGTCATTCCCGCAGCAAAGATGATGATCGAGCTTATCACCGCGGCGAAGATCTTGAGGGTGCTCGCGCGTTTCGATGAAAATAACCTTATGCCGATAAACAGCAGCATCACCGCCGCCGCAATATAAATCAAACAAGTACCGGCGATTATAGCCGGCGTATATTCGATAGCGGCTGCGGCTTGATCGGCTATTGCTCCCGCTTTATCCATGGCGACGATTGCGACGACCGACATCAGATTATTAAGGAAATGGAAAATCATGGTGAGAAGCATACTGTCGGTTTTGAGTGCGATGTAGGCGAACGCTCCGCCGAGGATCGCGGTCGGCAGGAAGCGGTAGGGATCGAGATGGAAAAGTCCGAAGATCGCGCCCATACATATCACCGTCGCCGCGACGCGATAGCTGCCGTCGGCTCGGCGCATACTGCCCTTGAAGCTCGACAGTATGAAGCCGCGGTGAAGCGTTTCCTCGCAGATAGCGGGCAGAACCGCCATGATAATAACGGTTATAAAAGCCGATTCCTGCGTTCCGATGCTGTTGATATTATCTGTGACCTCGGCCATTGAGGGAAACAGCAGCTGCGTCAGCAGAGCGACCGGTATCATCGCCATATACGCGCCGCCGTAGATGAATGCTCCGGCGAAAAATTGCTTGATTGGCGGAGGATTGAGCGGGAATATCGATTTCATCGGCATTTCGCAGCGGTGTGAAACGATATATCCGGCGGCGAGGGTCACGGCGAGGAAGCCAAGCTCGGTTATCGCAAGCCCCCAAATGCCGAAATAATACTGTGCGAATGAAAATACCGATATCATCAGCGCTAGCACGACGCCGAATAGAATCAGTCCGTGGTAAAATTTGAATTGCTTTTTCATAACCTGTTCTCCGTCCGTCCGATATCCTTTGTCGGACGGCTGCCGTTAAGGCGATGGCACAATGTGAGCTTAAATCAAAATGGGATGCGCTGACAAATCATCACATCCCATTTTACATTAACGCATATTAATTATATCGCTTCAAGCGTCGGTTTTACGCGAGCTTGGAGTTGTTGATCTTGATGCCGGGGCCCATCGTCGAAGCGATGGTGCAGCTCTTGACATACTGACCCTTTGTGGAAGCGGGCTTTGCCTTCATAACGGCGCCAACGAGGGTTTCGAAGTTCGCCTGAAGCTTCTCGGGACCGAACGATGCCTTGCCGATAGGGCAGTGGATGATGTTGGTCTTATCAAGGCGGTATTCGATCTTACCTGCCTTAGCTTCGTTAACGGCGCGCGCTACGTCCATCGTAACGGTTCCAGCCTTGGGGTTAGGCATTAAACCCTTCGGGCCGAGGATCTTACCAAGACGTCCGATAACGCCCATCATGTCGGGAGTAGCGATGATAACGTCGAATTCGAACCAGTTTTCTTTCTGGATCTTCTGAACGTATTCATCGGCGCCAGCGTAATCAGCGCCTGCTTCGAGAGCTTCCTTGACCTTATCGCCCTTCGCGAAAACGAGGGTGCGGACGGTCTTGCCTGTGCCGTTGGGGAGAACGACTGCGCCGCGGACCTGCTGGTCTGCATGACGTGAGTCGACGCCGAGACGGATGTGAAGCTCGATGGTTTCGTCAAACTTCGCCTTAGAAGTCTGGCAGACGAGGCTCAGGGCCTCGGTGGGATCGTACTGCTTAGCTTTATCGAGCAGCTTTATGCTGTCCGTATATTTCTTTCCTCTTGACATTATCTTCTCCTCCTATTAGTCCTCGACGGTAATGCCCATGCTGCGGGCTGTACCGGCGATCATGCTCATTGCGCTCTCGATGGAAGCTGCGTTGAGGTCGGGCATTTTTGTCTCGGCAATCTGCTTGACCTGTTCCTTTGTGAGCTGCGCAACCTTGGTCTTATTAGGAGTTGCGGAAGCTGTCTCTATGCCGCACGCCTTCTTGATGAGGACGGGCGCCGGAGGGGTCTTGAGGATGAAGGTGAAGGATCTGTCCGCGTAGACGGTGATGACTACGGGGATTATAAGTCCCATCTGGCTCTTGGTCTTTTCGTTGAATTCCTTTGTGAAGTTAGGAATCGAAACGCCGTACTGACCGAGCGCGGGACCAACCGGAGGCTGAGGCGTAGCTTTGCCTGCCGGAAGCTGAAGTTTGATGTAACCGGTTATTTTCTTTGCCATTTGAAGTTACCTCCTGATGTGGTTACTATTCGGAAGAATGATTAGAATTTTCTTCCTCCCACACGGCTTTTGTATCATATTATATGTGAAAAAGCCGAAAACACATGAAAATATCGTTTGAATCTTAAATGAATAAAGCCGTTTTGACCGATACGGACGTTTCTTAAATGATATATAAACCCGCTGTGCTTGTTAATGCCGCGCGGCTTAATATTTGATCGCTTCGGCTTCGTTTGAAGCAAGCTCGACAGGTGTTTCTCTGCCGAACATGGACGCTAAGACGCGAATGGTCTTTTTGTCGTCCGAAATACTGTCGACCGTGCCGGTATAGCCGGTAAGAGGACCGGAGGTGATCTTGACGCTGTCTCCGATCTCGAAATCCAGCTTTATATCCGGAACTTCGATGCCGATTGCTTCGACTTCCTCGTCGGTCAGCGGCACCGGCTTCGATCCGGGGCCGACAAAGCCTGTAACTCCGCGGATATTGCGGATGACGTGCCAGCTTTCGTCGGTCATGAACATTTTCACAAGAACATAACTCGGAAAAACCTTTTCCTCGTTGGGTTTAGGCTCGCCCTTGCCCTTGCTCCCGACCTTCGGCGACTCTGCGGCGGTTTCCTCGTCCGCGTCTGCCGCGGCTTCGGTTTCGACCGGAGCTTCGTCGGCTTCATCGACCGGCATGAGCGGAACTCTGACCTCCATCACAAGATGCTGAAGACCGCGGTTCTCGACTATCTTTTCAATATTCGCTTTGACCTTGTTTTCATAGCCCGAATAGGTATGGGCCACATACCATCTGGCTTCGGGTATAGAATCGCTGAAATCGCTCATTTTCGCTGTATCTCCGTTCCGGTTATAGGTTGAAGTCTGTTATTTCGCTCGCCATGTTAACGGCGGGCAAGACGGCTCAGACAATCGAGCCGAGCGCCATGACTGCTTTGGAAAATCCGAAGTCAATGGCTCCGATAAAAGCGGCGGAGATAACTATCGCGACGACGACGAGAATGGTGCTGTGTATGGTATCCTTGCGGCTGTACCATACGATTTTCTTCATCTCGCTCTTATAATCGCGGAAAAATCTCTTGACCTTATCGGTGAACTTGACCTTGTCTTTTTTCTTCTTTTCAGGCTTCGCGGCGTCTGTTTTTACCTGCGCCGCCTTATCATCGGCTGTGGAGGATACAGTATCCTTTTCCATGTCTGCCATATTGATCCTCCTTACTTAGATTCCTTATGCACGGTATGCTTGCGGCAAAAACGGCAGTATTTGCTCATTTCCAGTCTGTCCGGATCATTTTTCTTGTTTTTCATCGTATCATAGTTGCGCTGTTTGCACTCTGAGCACGATAATGTTACCTTAACTCTCATTACTTGACACCTCCCGATATTACTTGACGATTCCCGTGAAAAGCGGGGATCTCTATCTCCCTCAAGGGAAAAAGCGCGCGGGACAAGCTCGCGCAACAAAAAAACCTCTCCGATGAGGTATGTACAGTATAGCATACATTTACCGCTTTGTCAAGAAAAATCGCGGACAAAACGTGTATTTTCGTGATATTGAAAGAAAATATTTACTATGGGTTCATAATTTGAAGAAATCTTAATCAATTCATTGGAATTTACCCCATTGACTGTTAAGAATTTAAGTGTTATAATCAATATAACGTCCGGAAAGCTTGCACAGTCGTGATGAGCGTTTTCCGCGGGAATATTTTATAAAACAAACGGTATTAACTGTTTATACACAATTGCAGTATGCGGAATGAAGCGTCCGACAGACGCGGCGCATGACATGGAAAGGACTGGGATGCTTGAAAGCATTAATTCTGACAATCACAGCGGGGCAGGGGCATAACGCGACCGCGAAGGCTCTCGCCGCGTCGCTTGAGCAGCTCGGCATCGAATGCAGGGTGCTCGACACCTATTATTATCTCAATCATCTGCTCGGCGACATAGTGTCAAAGGGCTATCTCGTGTCGGTGAATAATAAGCCGCTCTACCGCGAGGCATATAAAACGCTTGAAAAGCGCAAGAAAAACTCATATAAGCTTTCGGCTACAAGACTGACAAATCTTCCGCTTGTACATAAAATGAAAAAGCTGATAGACGAATTCACGCCCGATGTCATTATCTGCACGCATATTTTCGCGGGCGTGCTTATCGACGTCATTCTTCAGCTGCGCGAAACCACCGCGAAAACCATCGGAATACTGACGGATTTTACCTTTCATCCGTATTGGGAGGAAACGCTGCGCTTCGATTATTTGATAACTCCGAGCGAGCTGCTCAATCTCAAGGCGAAGAAAAAGGGCTTTTTAAACCATCAGATTCTCCCGCTCGGCATACCGATAGATAAAAAATTTGCGGCGGAGATATCGCGAGAAAGCGCCTGCGCACAGATCGGTCTTGATCCCAAGCGCCATATCGTACTGCTGATGAGCGGCAGCATGGGCTACGGTCATATCGAAAATACGGTGCGCATACTCGACGAATCGGATATCGACCTCCAGATTATCATCGTGTGCGGCAACAACGATGAGGCGCATAAAAAGATCGGACAGATGAAGCTCACAAAGCCGGTGTTAAATTACGGCTTTATAACAAACGTCGACGTTCTGATGAGCGCCGCCGACTGCATTATCACAAAGCCGGGCGGGCTGACGACATCCGAGGCGCTCGCAAAGCAGCTTCCGATGATAGTGATGAATCCGATTCCCGGCCATGAGGACCGAAATACCGAATTTCTGCTCAACAACGGCGCGGCGATGAGCGTAACGCCAACATTTCCCCTCGACGAGATACTTCACCATATTTTCGACCATCCGGAAAGGCTTCGCATAATGCGCGAGAGCATTGACCTTATCCGCAAGCCCAATTCGACCGAAAATTTCTGCAATTTTGTCAAGAGTCTTGACAAAGCTGATGCCGTGGAAAAGCTAAACGGCAGAGCGTCGGACGAAGAATAAAAGCATCAGCCCGAATGCCAAAAAGACACCGTTTGATTATCCCAAATCCGACAAACCTATTAAATCAAAAAAAATCAGTCTGAAGTTTTCGCCAGACCTTTTTCAAAAGACCGCGTATTCTGCTCATCGTCCGCTGCCGCAAGGGAACGGACGATGTTTTCGTCCATGCGGGCGAGCAGGGAGAGCAGGGTATCGATCTCCGATCTGTCGAAGTCGGCGAAAATGATCTTGATACAGTGACCGCGGCATTCGTCGAACACCTTTGCAGCGGACACGCCCTCGTCCGTCAGTTCGAGCCGCTGTACGCGCCGGCTTTTCGCGTCGGTGTGCGAGGTGAGATAGCCGCGCGAGCGCAGGTCGTCGACGGCGGCGGAAACGTTGGATTTTGAGAAGCCGCGCAGCTCGGTGATATCGCGGGCGGTATTGTAGCCGGGATTGTTTTGCAGGAACAAAACGACGTCCATCTCGAGCTGAGGCATCGAGTAACGCTCGGAAACGCTTCGGAATTCCTGCGCGTACAAATGCTTGAAATTATTCATATAGGTAAGCAGATTCTTTGACATTTATATCCTTCTTCTGATTAGTAAGCCTCTGATTAATTCGCTGACGCGTTAAAATCAATGGCGTTTAGCCCTTATATTTCAACATTGGGGCGACGAATTACACATTATTCAGAGGTTCCTTAGCGTAAGTTATTATTATAACGGTTACTATTATTACGATTATAACCTGTATGCGTCGTTTTGTCAAGCGCGGCACGGAAATCGAACGAAAAACGGCTATATCCGCACCAAATAAAAAAGGCGTCCCGGGGACGTCTTTTTTTGCTGAAATATCAGCTCTGCTTTTTATATTCGCTCGGAGTCAGACCGGTGATGTTGAGAAATTCGCGGTTAAAGGAGCGAAGGGTGTCGTAGCCGCTGTGATGAGCGGTTTCGGTTATGCTTTCGTTCTGCCCGCGAAGCCGTTCGCACGCCTGATGTATTCGGTATTCGTTTAAAAAGCGCTTGAAATTTATCCCTATCTGCGAATTGAAAAAATTCGAGATGTAGTGATAATTGTAGTTAAGCTCGTCCGCGATCTGCTTTAATGTGATATTTTCGGTGTAATGATTTTCGATATAGCTGAAAATCCGGTCGAGCAGACCGATGTTCGATTTTTCGTGTTCATGCAGCTCTGCCTGACGGTGAAAATCCGAGCATACGGCGTAAAGCGAGGATTTCATCGCCAGAATATCCTCGTCGGGCGTTTCGTACAGACGGCGGGATATCCCACCGTCGCTCAAGGTGAAGATCGGACTTGCGGAGGTGCGGTTTTTCACCATATCATAGAAGGTGCGCACGAAATCAACCGAAAATATCGACATATAATAGCTCGCGTGTTTTTCCGTTTTATACGAATGTATCTGATACGGCAGTATGAGCGCAGAATGCCCCGGCGTGACGGCGAAGCTGACCTCGTCCGAGCCATAGCGGACGAGCAGCGTCATTTCCCCGTCGACGACGTCGATAAATTCAAACGAACGGTGAAGATGCCGCGAAAAATTCAGACTTTCACCCTGCTGACGGTGAAAATACGATTCGGCGGGCGAGCGTTCCTTTTCGTAAAACATAGCTCAGGCGAGCTTGGTGATAGCCCGCAGACGGTCGCAGAGGGCAAAAAGCTTACGGCAGCGCTCAAGACAGCCGTCGTCATTTCCGGCTCGAAGCGGCTCGACTATCTCAACGACGGCGTCGTACATCGGCGTAAGTCCCATATTGCCGAGCACGCCTTTAAGGGTGTGAGCGGCGTCGAAAGCGGCGGGAATATCGTGCGCGCGCAGAGCGCTTTCAAGCTCCGCAAAGGCGTCGTCGTCGCAAACTATCGAAAGGCAGCTCAGGTAAAGCTCCTCGTCGTCCATAAAGCGTTCCATCGCGCCGTCTATATCGCAGCCCCATGAGAGCAGGGCGTCAATAATTTTACTCATCGCAAACTCCTCGTATCTCTGTAAAAAACGTTTTCGTACTGTTTTATATTATACTACCTCAGCTGAAAAAAAACAATAGTTTTATGTGACAGAGGTTAAAATTATTGACTTTTAACGATTTATGCGATAAAAAAAGCAGCGGAGCGGAAAAATCCGCCCCGCCGCCCCGCATCCCACCGGCGTTATGAACGCTTCGGGCGCGGTATATTTTGAAAAACGCTGATCAGTTAACCATTAATGAAATAAAGACGCTGCGTACTCATGTTCCTCTTATTTCGGAACGGATACAGATCAAATCAGAGTTTGCCGCAGGTTACTTGGTCTTGATGTCGTCCTCGTATTTCTGAATCATTTTCTTGACCATCTGGC
>JBAXZA010000058.1:0-8592 GCA_041670545.1 Eubacteriales bacterium
ACACCGCATGTTGTATCGGCACTTGTCGATGACGACGGAAACGTGCTGAAATCCTACGATACCGAGGTGAAACGTCAGGTAATAAGCACGGAGGTATGCGCAGAGATAGCCAAGGTTCTGGAGGAGGGCGTTTCGGGCGACGGCGGTGCGAAAAACGCTTATGTCGCCGGCTACCGTGTCGCCGCCAAAACCGGAACGAGCGAGGTTCGAGACGTTTTGGACGACGAAGGCAACTCATATCTGCGCGTCGGCTCGTGCGTTGCGTTCGCACCGTCGGACGATCCGCAGATAGCGGTTATAATCGTCGTCGATCAGCCGCAGTGCGCGAGCATATACGGCAGTATAGTCGCCGCGCCGTATGTATCGAACCTGCTGAACGAGGTGCTGCCAGACCTCGGCATCGAGCGTCAGTATACCGAAGCCGAGCAGGCGAAGCTTAGCATAACAGTATCCAACTGGGTGGGCTGGCCGCTTGCCGACGCTATACAGGTTATTAAAAACCTCGGCGTCGATTATGAAATAGTCGGCGGCAGCGAGGGCGATCCGGGCGCGGTAGTAAATTTCCAGATACCGACCGCAGGCTCGACGCTCACCAAGGACACCGGCAAGGTTATACTCTATACCGGCGGCGCGACGGTCAACGATTACGTCGAGGTGCCGAACGTCATTTCGCTGACGGCAAAACAGGCGAACACGACTCTGACCTATTACGGCTTCAACATCGCCATCAAGGGCGCGACAAATTATGACATAGGCAGCGGAGCGCTGGTCGTCGAGCAAAGCCCGGCGGCGGGTGAAAGCGTGCCGTACGGCAGCTCGGTCACCATAACGATACGCTATCTGGACGGTACGGCAAACTAGCCGCACGGCAAATTAGCCGCACAAATCAATCAAACAAAATATAAAACAAGCGACGTTAAAATCACCGGATATATAAATGTGACAAAAAATTACATCCGGAGATGATATAATGAAGCTGTCGGAGCTTTTTCGCGATATTACAATCGAGGAAACCGATGTGCGCGACTGGAGCATCGATATCGCGGGAATATCACGCGATTCGCGAAGCGTCAAAAAAGGCGAGCTGTTCGTATGTCTGCGCGGAAGCGCGGACGACGGTCACGCTCATATCGCACAGGCGATGGAGAACGGCGCCGCCGCCTGCGTCGTCGAAGAATGTATACCTCCCGCGTGCGGACTCGAAGCTGTGTGCGCCAACAAGGCGTGTGTCGGAGAGTGCGGAGCGCCCGATATGAAGCGCCGCTGTTCGCCGTATATCCGGGTGCGCTCGACGCGCCGTGCCTACGCGTTTTTATGGTATAATCTGACATATCGTGAATACTCAGGTGCAATGAAGCTCGCCGCCGTCACCGGAACCAACGGCAAAACGACGACTACGCATATGCTCTGCTCGATACTCCGCACCGCCGGCTTCAAAACCGCGCTCATCGGAACGGTCACCGACGGTATGACTACACCAGACCCGGATATTCTCTATCCTCAGCTCGCGCAGTATGCGCGCGAAGGTTACGAATGTGCGGTCATGGAGGCTTCCTCGCACGCGCTTGCCCTCGAAAAGCTCTCTCCTCTGCGCTTCAAGGTGGCGGCGTTCACAAATCTGACGCGCGATCATCTCGATTTCCATAAAACCTATGAAAATTATCTCGCTGCAAAGGCGAAGCTGTTCTCGCTCTGCGATATCGGTATTGTAAATATCGACGACGCGGCGTCCTCCGACCTTATGCGCTCGCCGGATGTCCGCTGCCCGATGCTCACCCTGTCGGCGATGGAACGCGCGGATTATACCGTTTCGGACGTTGTTTCGTCGATGTCTGACGGCATAGCCTTCCGCTTTACCTGCCGCGGTTATGCGTTTGCGTCTCGCGGACATTCGATTGCGGTGCATTCGGCGATGCCCGGCGTTTTCAACGTCTGCAACGCCGCCTGCGCCCTTGCCTGCGCCGATGTGTTCGGCGTGTCGGCAAAGGCGTGCGCAGATGGGCTGGCGGCGCTTACCGGCGTTGCGGGGCGTATGGAGCGTGTGGACGTTCCGCGCGGCGATATCATTGTATACATCGATTATGCGCATACCCCGGACGCACTGGAAAATGTCCTGCGTGCCGTCCGGTCGTCGCTCACCGGAGGTCAGCGGCTGGTGCTGCTGTTCGGCTGCGGGGGCGACCGCGACCACGAAAAACGTCCGATGATGGGGCGCGCAGCCTCGCGTTTCGCCGATTTCACCATTGTCACCTCAGATAACACCCGAAGCGAAAATCCGTCCGATATCATCGCGGCGATACTCAAGGGTATCGACAAGGAGCGCCCGTATATTGTGATCGAAAATCGCCGCGAAGCAATAAAATACGCGATGACGACGGCGCGGCCCGGAGATGTGATCCTGCTGTGCGGCAAGGGACATGAGCGCTATGAGATCACTGCGGACGGACGTCACGATTTTGACGAGCGTGAGGTGATCAGATCCTGCTGGTAAAATGAAAAATCACGGAATAAACTATATCATAGTTTTATTTGCGATATTCGGGTATTATACAGGCTATATAATGCAATTTTACGAACGAGCCATAGAAAAGCCGTGCGGGCGCAGCGGGATTTTGCGCAAGGACTCGAAAATATTAGATTAAACGGCATTTCCCTTATTTTAGGAGATAAAATATGAATGATATGCGAATGTTTGTCGCGCTCGGCACGGCGATGGAGCTTTCCGACCTTGCCTACATATGTGACGGAAAGCTGCTGCTGTGCGGCGCGCGGTCGGTGACGTCGGTCACTACCGATTCAAGGTGCGTGACGCGCGACACACTGTTTATCGCGATAAAAGGCGAACGCTTCGACGGTCACGATTATATCGGCGCGGCGTTCAAGGCGGGCGCGGCGTGTGCGCTGTGCGAGCGTATGCCGGAGGGAGTATGCGGAAATATTATCCTTGTAGACGACACGGTGAGGGCGCTCGGAGCGCTTGCCGGTGCGTATAAGGAGAGACTCGCGCCGCTCACTGTCGCCGTGACGGGAAGCGTCGGCAAAACTACGACAAAAGAATTCATCTACGCGGTGCTGTCGGAAAAATATTATACGCACAAAACCGAGGGCAATTTTAATAACGAAATAGGTCTGCCGCTGACGCTGCTGCGGCTTTCGCCCAAGCACGGAGCGCTCGCGCTTGAGCTGGGAATGAGCTTTCGCGGCGAAATATCGCGGCTGACGCGCATCGCACGGCCGGATATCGCGCTGATCACCAATATCGGAAGCTCTCATATCGAGAATCTCGGTTCGCGAGAGGGCATACGCGACGCAAAGCTTGAAATACTCGATGGGCTGCGCGGCGGCGGACATATCATACTCAACGCCGACGAGCCGCTGCTTGCGGGAATATCCGGCGCGTATTATGTCGGAGAGCGCGACGGCGCCGATATGGTGATAAAAAATATCAGAATGAGGGGCGGCGATCCACTCTCGCAGAACACGGTGTTCGATCTCTCGGCTGGAGGGCGCGAATATTCCGATATCATCATTCCTGCAGCCGGAGAGCATAATGCGCGTGACGCCGCGTATGCGTTCGCCGTCGGTCTTTTCTGCGGCGAGAGCGAGGGGCAGATACGCTCCGGTCTGCAAAATTTCCGGAATACCGGTATGCGTCAGAAAATATACGAATGTATAAACAGCGCCTATGGCATTGACGCGACAATTATCGAGGACTGCTATAATTCGTCGCCGGAGGCCTGCGCGGCGGCGCTTCCCGTGCTTGCGCGAACGGCGAGGCTGAAGGGCGGCCGCGCGGTCGCGGTGCTCGGCGATATGCTGGAGCTTGGCGGCGAGAGCGAGCGGCTTCATTATGAAACCGGACTGCTCGCGGCGAAATACGCCGACGCGCTCGTCACCTACGGCTCGCTTTCAAGCTCGACGGCAAGGGGAGCGCGCGACGGAGGAATGAACGAGTCCGACATCGTGGAGCTTGAAAGCACCGACGCGGAGAATGCCGCGTATTTACTGCGTCATTTCCTGCGGCAGGGCGACACCGTGCTTTTCAAAGCGAGCCGTGCAATGGCGCTCGAAAGGGTTATTGAGCTGTACCGTGGCGAATGAAGCGCCGCCGAAAAACCGCGAAAATTGTAAAAAGGCAGGTTTGACACTGTGAATAAAATTATGCTGATATACTTCGTCTGCGCGATCGCGCTGACCTTCGTCCTGACCGTACTAATCTCGCGGCGGCTGATACCGGCGCTCAAAAGCCATAAAATGGGTCAGAAGATACTCGAGGTCGGTCCGCGCTGGCATAAAAACAAAGAGGGAACGCCGACGATGGGCGGTCTTGCCTTCATCTTATCCTCGACCGTGACCATGGCGGCGGCGGTAGTTGTTTCGTCGATACGCGGCGAGCTTGCGGCGTCTGCGCCGCTCATCATAACCTATGTGATGGCGCTGCTCAACGGCGTTATAGGATTTTTAGACGATTATGTAAAATTCTTCAAAAAACAGAACGAGGGATTGAGCGCCAAGCAAAAATATCTGTTGCAGCTCGTAGTTTCCGGCGGTTATCTTTTCGCGATGTATATAGCAGGCGCTATTAACACCGAGCTGTACATACCATTTTTCAAAACGACGATAGATTTCGGCATAATGTACTGGTTCATCGCGATAATAGCGCTGACCGGAATTATAAACGCCGTCAACCTCACCGACGGCATAGACGGACTCGCGTCGAGCGTGACCTTCGTCGTCGGAGCGTTTTTCGCGGTTCAGGCGTTCGTATTGTCGTCGTTTGAAACCTCGTTAATAGCGGCGCTGATTATCGGAAGCTGTCTTGGCTTCCTCGTCTACAATTTTTATCCGGCGCGTGTTTTTATGGGCGATACAGGTTCGCTTTTCTTGGGCGGACTTGTCATCGGCTGCGCGTTTCTGATAAAAAATCCGCTGATTATCATCGTCGCGGGATTGGTGTACCTCTGTGAGGCGGTATCAGTGACGCTTCAGGTCGCATATTTTAAGCTGACGCACGGCAAGCGGCTGTTCAAGATGGCGCCGATACATCATCATTTTGAAAAATGCGGCTGGAGCGAGATAAAAATAGTATCTGTGTTTTCACTTGTCACCCTCGCGATGTGCGCGATAGCGATGCTCGGCTGATCGCTTTCATAAAATAAAGCATTTAGCACGATGATCCGCGCGGATGCGCAAAAAACAAAGGAGGAGCGGTATGGATAAAAAACGACAGTCTGACCGTCGCGCCGTAAGTACCCGCCCGGCTCAGACGCGAAGCACAGCGCCTGTGCGCGGCACAAAAGCGCCGGTGCCGGACGTTCGTCCGGAAAAAAGCCCCGCGCAGCCTGCGAAGAAGCGCAAAACATCAGATTTCATCAAATCCGGCGATATAATCCGAGTAAAAGGCGCGGTCGACCGCCCCATGCTGATCATTATCATACTGCTTGTATGCTTCGGCTCGGTGATGGTATTCAGCTCCAGCTTTGCATATTCATACCAGAAATACGGCGACAGCTACTATTTTATAAAGCGTCAGATCATATTCGGCGCGATAGGGCTTGCCGCAATGACCATCGCAATGTTTATCGATTACCGCATAATCAGACGATTTACCATACCATTTTTCGGTGTGTGCATGGTGCTGCTCATCCTCGTGCCGATAATAGGCTTGTCGCAGGGCGCGGCGGTGCGGTGGATAGATTTCGGCTTCATACGTTTTCAGCCGTCCGAGCTGATGAAGCTGGGAATTGTGCTGATGCTCGCGCTGTATATATCAACTTATCAGGATAAAATAACCAATTATGACAATTTAAAGGTGGCATCGCTCTACGGCTTCGTATATCCGATGGGAATCATCGGTTCGGTCTGCGCGCTGATAATGGCTGAAAACCATTTTTCCGGAACGATAATAATGTTCCTTATCGGCATGGTCGTGCTGTTTGCAGGCGGCGCAATAAAGCGCTGGTTCTTCATTGGCGGCGGCGCGGCGGCGGCGGTGATACTCATAGCGATACAGTTCGTCGATTATGCGAAGGAACGGCTTGATATCTGGCTGCACCCCGAAAATTATTCCTCGATAGACGAGGCTTGGCAGACGACGCAGGGGCTTATCGCGGTAGGCTCCGGCGGATTATTCGGAGTCGGACTCGGTTACAGCCGTCAGAAGCATATGTTCGTTTCGCAGCCGCAGAACGATTTCATCTTCGCTATAATCTGCGAGGAGCTTGGATTTTTCGGTGCGCTGCTCGTCATCGCGCTGTTCACGTTTTTTATCTGGCGCGGCTTTGTAATAGCTCTGCGCGCGCCCGATACCTTCTCGTCGCTCGTCGTCATCGGAATCGTGAGCAAGGTGGCGCTCCAGGCGATGCTCAATATCGCCGTGGTGACAAACGTTATCCCGAACACCGGAATCGCGCTGCCGTTTTTCAGCTACGGAGGTACGGCGCTGACCATTCTGCTCGCTGAAATGGGGATAGTGCTGTCAATATCGCGTTATTCGTATCAGAAAAAATAGCGGATGCGTAAATGACAAAATCCGCGTGCTGCGCTTATCGCGGTGCGCATTAAATAAATCGGAGTGACATATATGAGAGTTATCATGACAGGCGGCGGCACGGGCGGACACGTAAATCCCGCGCTCGCCATAGCGGACGCTATCCGCAAAAACGAGAGCGGAAGCGAGATAATCTTCGTCGGCACGTCGCACGGTATCGAAAATAAGCTGGTGCCGCGCGAGGGCTATACGCTTCACCATGTTGAAATACAGGGCATCAAACGCAGTCTTTCCCCGGCAAATATAAAGACGCTTTGGCTCGCGGCAACCTCTGTCGGCAAGGCGAAAAAGCTGATAAAGGAGTTTAAGCCGGATGTTGTCGTCGGCACCGGCGGCTATGTATCGTGGCCGGTCGTCCGCGCCGCCGCCGAGATGAAAATCCCGTGCGCACTGCACGAATCGAACGCCGTTCCGGGCTTTGCAGTCAAAATGCTGGAATCGAGCGCAGATCGTCTGTACGTCAATTTCGAGGAAACAAAGCAATATCTTTCGCACCCCGAGCGGGCGCTTCGCGTCGGAAACCCTATGAGAGGGGAGCTTGGCAGTGTCGGAGCGGAAGCCGCGCGTCAGAAACTCGGCATCGAGGGGCGCTATCGCCGCTTCATACTGTCGTTCGGCGGCAGTATGGGCGCGGAAAGAGTCAACGACGAGGTGCTCTCTATGATGGCGGATTACGGACGTGCTCACCCCGAAACGCTGTTTTTCCACGCGAGCGGTGCGATCGAATATGAAGCGGCGAAGGCGAAATTTGCGCAGCTCGGACTCGATAAATGCGAAAATTTACAGCTTGTCGAATATATTTACGATATGCCGCTCCGTCTTTCGGCTGCCGATGTCGTAATATCACGCGCGGGAGCTATGACGCTTTCGGAGCTTGCGCTGATGCGTAAGCCGTGCATATTGATACCGTCGCCCAACGTCACGAACAATCATCAGTATAAAAACGCGAAGGTACTTTCCGACGGCGGCGCGGCTGTGCTGCTCGAGGAAAAGGAGCTTGGCGGCGGAGTTTTGGCGTCAGCTGTCGATTCGATAATATCCGACCGCGAAAAAATGCGCGTTATGTCGGAAAATATGGAAAAATTTGCGCTTTCCGACGCCGGTCAGCGTATTTATGACGATATCAAACAGCTCGTCTCGGAAAAAGCGAAAAATAGTGCGTCGGTATAAAAGCGTTAATAAAAATCACCCCGGGGGACGTCTGACGGCGTTCTCCTTTTGCTTTTGACGCATATTTGTTTGTAATATAATTTCTTATACTAAAAAGCATATTATTTACCGTATTGTTATCAAAATCCATAACTTTCCCCTTGTTTTATTCAAATTTGTATGGTATACTTATTATCAAGCCTGCCGGAAATGTCAAAAGACGGCGGCAGGTCTGTAAATCATTCCGGAAATGGCAGTAAATATGGCAGAAAAAAATAAAAAAGACTCCGCGGCGGACGCAGGAGTCGGAGGATATATCCGGAAAACAGCGCACCGGCTTTCTGGAGCGGTTCGAAAAATGAACGCTCTCTCAAACGAGGAGCTGATAACGAACAATACCTTCGAGCGCCTGCGTTACCGCAATAAATATAAAAAAATACGCCGCGCAGCTCTTTGTGCCGCGATAGGCGTAATATGCTGCGTGATATTTACGCTTGTCTGCTGCTCGGTTTTCTTCAAGGTGGCCGAGATAGATATCGAGGGCGGCACAATTTACCGCGATGAGGTGCTGCGCGAGGCGAGCGGTATCAAAGCCGATGAAAACCTGCTCGCTGTCGACGAAAAGCTCGTCGAGAATAATATCGTGATGAATTATCCGTACATAAAAAGCGTAAAGCTTTCGCGGCTGATACCTACGACTGTTCAGCTGACGGTAACGGAGGAAAAACCCCATTATTATACGCAGGTCTGCGGCGAATATTTCGTGCTGTCCGACACCCTCAGAGTGCTTCAGCGTGCCGACGGTATCGGCGTTCTGCGGGCTGATTACAGTCTTGTACAGCTGAAAATGCCGGAGATCTCCTATGCGGTCGTCGGGCGTCCGATAAAATTCG
>JBAXZA010000059.1:0-8531 GCA_041670545.1 Eubacteriales bacterium
GGCTCGCTGTATCACGACGGCGACGGCTCGACGCTCGCAGATTACGCTCCTGCGAGGGTGAAGGAGCTGACCGAAAAAATGCTTTCGTCGCAGAAGGCGCTGCGCGAGGGCGATAAAAACGCCAAGCTGGTCATAAATTTCGAGTGGAAGCATACCGCGCTGCTCAAGGCTTATGAGGATGCCGGCGTCGAATGGGACGTCACCGGCATCGACTGGTATTCCGACATGGAGGGCGCGGCGGGCATCGATTACATAACCGGAGTGATCTCCGATATGTTCCCCGAAAAAACCTTTATGATCTGCGAATGCAATATTTGGGCGCACAATGAATATACCGAGGACGAACAGGCGGATTATATGCGTTCGTTTGCCGATAAGGTATACGGAATCGCGCGGCAGAACGAAAATTTCACGGGCATGATAGTATACGAGCTGCTCGACGAGCTTAATTACGAAACGGACGGTTATAACGGCGAGGCGCATTTCGGGCTGGTCGGCTGCTTCTCCTCCGGAAAAATCGGAGAGGTGAAAAAGGCGTATGCTGCTCTGCGCGATATGTGGGCCGGCGGCGAGATAGCCTTCAGAGCTGAGAGAACAAAGTGAAATGAACATTAAACTGGATAATATTTGGCGTTCGCTGCGGCGTCTGCCGCTGCGTGATTACGCACTCTGCTTCGCCGGTTCGCTGCTCGTATCGCTCGGAGTGTACTTTTTCAAGTTCCCGAATAGCTTTTCGACCGGCGGAGTCAGCGGAATTTCTGTTATACTGAGCGGATATTTTCACATTTCATCGGCGAGCAATATCATGTTTGCCGTCAATATGCTGCTGCTTATCATCGGCTTCATTTTTGTAGGACGCGACTGCGGTGTCAAGACCGTGATAGGAACGTTCACCCTTTCAGGAGCGCTGCTGCTTTGGGAAAAGGTGATACCGCTCACAGCGCCGCTCACCGATACGCCGCTGCTCGAGCTTGTCTACGCGGTCGGACTGCCCGCCGTAGGCTCCGCGATACTGTTCAACGCAGGCGGCAGCACCGGCGGAACGGATATCATCGCGCTGATACTCAAAAAGCATACCGGACTTAACGTCGGAAGCGCGCTGATGTGCAGCGACGTCGTAATTACACTCGGAGCGTTCCTGTTCGGCATACGCACCGGTCTTTTGTCGTGCGTCGGACTGGTGCTGAAATCGCTTGTCGTCGATACCGTGATCGAAAGCATCAATATGTGCAAATGCTTTACGATAATAACAAACAATCCAGCCGAGATATCGCATTTCATCACCGAAACGCTCGGGCGCAGCTCAACCGTCGTAGAAGCGCGCGGAGCATACACCCTCGAGAACAAAGAGGTCATGATCACCGTCATGAAGCGTTCGCAGGCGGTCAGACTCCGCCATTTTCTGCACGAAAATTATCCGGATACCTTCATGATAATCACAAACTCGAGCGAAATCCTCGGCAAGGGCTTTCGCGGACTGTAAAATATTTTGCTCCGGCATTATAAAAACAGCGCTTTACATTTGTTAACTTTCGGTGAATTATTTGAAAATCAGATGAAATATTTTATAATATATGGTATAATAGCTGTCAGCGACACCGCGGACACGGTTAACGGGAATATGGAACGATTATGTTTGCAGACGGCTCTGCCGCCTGCGGCTGCGCGTTCGGTTTCACCCGCCGTTTACTGAGTTCGTCGGAGCGTAATTTTTATATGAGGTGAAAACACCATGATGTTAAAGGACGAAAAGCAGCTTATCATCGAGAAATACGCCATTCACGAGGGCGATACAGGTTCGCCTGAGGTTCAGATAGCGGTTCTCTCCGCGCGCATCGCAACCCTTACCGAGCATCTCAAGCTCAACAAAAAGGATAACCACAGCCGCCGCGGTCTGTTCAAGATGGTCGGTCATCGCCGCAATCTTCTCAACTATCTGATGAAAACCGACATCACACGTTACCGTGAGATCGTCGACAAGCTCGGTCTGCGTAAGTAATCAGAGCAATACCGCAATACACATTTTCGCTGAATGCAGGGGCGTTTCAGCTCTTATGTTCAGCTGCGAAAAAATGAACTGCATATAGCGCAGGTTATTTTTAAAAAGTCCGGAGCGGAAATATCCGCGCCGACGGAAGGTAGGGACGTCGTACGACGCATTTTCATATGCGCGGCAGCGTCCCTACACCCATTTTCAGCGCTTTTTCGGGCGCGCATCGATATCAGCAGTTAAAAATACGTCCCGGATATGAAAATACGGCGGCGCGTTTCGCGTCGGAACGTGCCGCCGCGTTTTGCGTTTATATAACCGGGCCGCGTTTTTAAGTGCTGATTGGACATACGCGTCCGTATTCTGCGATATTAACAAAACAGGAGGAACAAACGTATGTTCGAAAATTACAAGGTGTTCGAGTATACCCTTGCCGGACGTCCTCTCAAGGTCGAAACCGGTAAAATGGCGGGGCTTGCCAACGGCAGCTGCCTGATCCGCTATGGCGATACCGCGATTCTCGCGACTGCGACCGCTTCGGCACGTCCCCGCGACGGCGTCGACTTTCTTCCCCTCTCTGTCGATTTCGACGAGCGCTTATATTCCGTGGGTCACATTCCCGGCAGCTACAATAAACGCGAGGGCAGACCGTCCGAAAAGGCGGTGCTTGCCGCGCGTGTTATCGACCGCCCGATCCGTCCGCTGTTTCCAAAGGATCTGCGCAACGATATCGCGCTCAATCTGCTCGTGATGAGCGTCGATCAGGACTGCTCGCCCGAGATTACCGGTATGATAGGCGCGTCGATAGCGCTCTCCATCTCCGATATCCCGTGGAAGGGACCGATCGCCGGCGTATCGGTCGGCATTGTCGGCGGCGAATATGTCGTCAACCCGACGCAGGCTCAGCGCGAGGCGTCCGACCTCGAGCTTACCGTCGCCGGAACGATTCCAAAGGTCGTCATGATCGAAGCGGGTGCGAAGGAAGTATCCGATCAGGCGATGTATGAAGCTATTATGCTCGCTCACGAGGAAATACAGGGACTTTGCGAATTTATCAATTCCATTGTCGCAGAGATCGGAAAGCCGAAATTTGTATATCCCTCCTGCGACATCGATTTTTCACTTATCGACGAAATACGCGATAAAGTGGTCGAAGATGTCCGCGCCGCGCTCGATACCGACGATAAAAACGTCCGCGACGAGCGCATGAAGCCCATATACGACCGTATCTACGCAGAATATGACGAGAAATATCCCGATCAGCGTTCGCTGCTCGACGAGGTATTATATAAAATACAGAAGCAGGTCGTCCGCCGCTGGCTGCTCGACGAGGGCAAACGCGTAGACGGACGCCGTCTCAACGAGATCCGTCCGCTCAGCGCCGAGGTTGGAATTCTGCCGCGAACACACGGCAGCGGAATGTTCACCCGCGGTCAGACGCAGGTGCTCACCATCGCCACACTCGGCCCGATGGCGGACGCGCAGCTGCTCGACGGCATTGACGAGCAGGAATCCAAGCGTTATATGCACCACTACAATATGCCGGGTTATTCGACAGGCGAAGCAAAATCCACACGCAGTCCCGGACGCCGCGAAATAGGTCACGGCGCTCTCGCAGAGCGTTCGCTCATACCCGTGCTGCCGACGGTCGAGGAATTCCCATACGCTATCCGCTGCGTTTCGGAGGTGCTGTCGTCCAACGGCTCGACCTCGCAGGCGTCGGTATGCGGCTCTACGCTTGCGCTGATGGACGCCGGAGTGCCGTTAAAAGCGCCGGTCGCGGGAATATCCTGCGGACTTATCACAGAGGGCAGCCGCTGGATGACAATGATAGACATTCAGGGACTCGAGGATTTTTACGGCGATATGGATTTCAAGGTCGCCGGAACACATAAGGGCATCACCTCCATTCAAATGGATCTCAAGATCGACGGACTGACGCCCGAGATAATCTGGGAAGCGCTCAACACCACACATAAGGCGCGCGACTACATTATCGACGATATTATCCTCAAGGCGATACCCGCGCCCCGCCCCGAGGTTTCACAGTACGCTCCCAAGATGATCACAATGAAGATCAATGTCGATAAAATCCGCGAGGTCATCGGCAGCGGCGGCAAGGTTATTCAGAAGATCGTCGCCGACACCGGCGCTAAGATCGATATCGAGGAGGACGGCACGATATTTATCGCCGCCGTCAATCTCGAGAGCGGACTTATGGCTAAGAAAATCATCGAGGGTATAGTTTTCGAGCCGGAGGTCGGAGCTGTTTACGAGGGCAAGGTTACCCGTGTTATCCCGATCGGCGCGTTCGTCGAGTTCGCGCCCGGTAAGGAAGGGCTTGTCCACATCTCCAAGCTGGCGCATACCCGCGTCGAAAAGGTCGAGGACGTCTGCAATGTCGGCGATACGCTGACCGTCAAATTCCTCGGCATCGACGAAAAGGGACGGACAAATCTTTCGCACAAGGACACTATCCCGCGCCCCGAGCCGACGGCAGAGGAAAACTCCAACGATGTCAACCGCCGCCCCGCGCGTCCGTTTATCCCGCGCGCCGAGCGCACCGCAGCCGAGGACGTGACTCATCGTCCTCACCGCGAGGAATAAAGCGGTCGGCGGTATACTTAGAACGAGTGAAAATTTTAAAGCAGTTATAAGCAAAAAGCTTCTGTAATTCATATGCACCCCCAAAGTCAGATATCTTTGGAGGTGCGTATTTTTTTGAGCAGACGCGCGAAAGTAATTAGATAAAATCAAACAAATTCCGCGGCAATCCGCAGGACTCACGTTATCCAAGTATGACATAAACCGACATTATCGCTATGTTTAGCTTAATATGCTAAAATATGTCCTGCTTTACTTTGATTACTATCTAAAATAACAGTTGCAATAAACTGCCGTATCTGATATAATAACAATAATATCCAATACCTTTTGATCGGGAACCGGACAACCGAAACAATGATCAAACGGCGCGGGAAAAATCGCGTAACCGCATTACGGCTATGCTTTTTTTGCCGCGCCCGGTATATCGATAGGCTGCCGTAAGGCGGGCCGTTTGCGATATATGTTTCGGTTCGCCTCCACCCGCGCCGTTTTACGGCGATATGCCGTTTTCGGCTATGTCAGAAGGAGTTTTTTTATGGAAAAGATCAAGGCGATTTTCAAGCGTTATTTCATTGACGCGATGGGCGCTATGGCGCTCGGTCTGTTCGCGTCGCTCATCGTCGGACTGATAATTTCGCAGCTCGCGAAGATACCGGGGCTTGCGATTCTATCGAATCTCACATCTGTGACCGGTGCGGCGTCGCCTGTTATCGGGTGTGCGATCGGCGCGGCGATATCAGCCGGACTCAAAGCTAAGCCGCTCGTTATATTCACCTCGACTGTCACCGGTGCGCTCGGCTATACGGCGGGAGGACCTGTCGGAGCTTACCTTGCCGCCGTCGTCGGAAGCGAGCTTGGTTCGCTCGTCGCCGGACGCACTAAAATCGACATTGTGATAACGCCGTTTGTCACCATTCTGACCGGAGGAACGGTCGGAGTTCTCATCGGTCCGTACATAGGCAATATGATGACGGCGCTGGGAGCGTTCGTCAACAGTGCCACTGAATATTCGCCCGTTCCGATGGGTATCGTTATCGCGGTCGTCGTCGGAATGGCGCTTACCGCGCCGATATCCTCCGCCGCTCTCTGTATTATGATCGGCATCGACGGAATCGCGGCGGGCGCGGCGGCGGTTGGCTGCTGCTGTCAGATGATAGGCTTTGCCGTCGCTTCGTTCCGCGATAACGGCTTCGGCGGCTTTATTTCGCAGGGGATAGGCACCTCAATGCTCCAGTTCCCCAACATTATGCGCCGTCCGCAGATATGGCTCGCGCCGACGCTCGCATCTGCGATACTCGGCCCGATATCGACCGCCGTCCTCGGTATGACCAATACCTCCACCGGCGCCGGTATGGGTACTTCGGGACTCGTCGGGCAGTTTGGCGCTGTCGACGCCATGCTTTCGTCTAAGGGCGCGGTCATGACACTCGTTGAGATCGCCGTAATGCACTTTGTTCTCCCCGCACTGCTCACCCTTCTGTTCGACGCCGGACTGCGCAGACTCGGCTGGATAAAACCCGGCGATATGAAGCTTACCGAAGCAAAATAAAATCGGGCAGACAGTTTTAGTGACATAATTAAACATATACTTGCCAATTTGTCCCGACGGTGATATAATATCCGCAAGGACGAAAGGGGAGATAACATGAAAACCGAATTAAATGATTATGACATATACCCAAAGGTTATTGAAACGGGAAAACCTACTGAAATAACAATGTGCGGACTCGGTGCGCACAGCGTTTTTTCCGGTGAATACACGCTTCATATCCACGGAATAGGCGACGGAGCGCTCAGAACATATCCCGACCGGCATAACGACGCCGCGCTCACAGTCACGGCGGATACGGAAGGGAAGCTGCGCTTTACGCACACCTTTGAATCCGAGCAGGAATATTATATCCGCTTATACCGCGGCGAGGGACGCGTGACACAGCTTTCCGTTTACGCGGTAGGCGGCGGGCTTGCCGGCTGCATACCGCTGATGGGCGATCTTCATATGCACACCTTCCGTTCGGACGGCAGAGAATCGCCGGCGATGGTCGCCGCAAACTACCGTTCGCTCGGCTATGATTTCATGGCGATAACCGACCACGGACGCTATTATCCGTCGCTCGAGGTCATGAAGGCATATGAGGATACCGAGCATGATATCTGCCTTGTGCCGGGCGAGGAGATTCATCTGCCCGGCAACGATATACATATTGTAGGCTTTGGAGCGCATTACAGTATAAACGGACTGCTTCAAAGCTCGCGCCAATATATCGAAACGAACGGCGATAAAATGCTCTCCGCGCTCGATGTCACTCCTCCGGACGCTCTCACCGACGATCAGTACCGCGCCGAAGTCGAGGCGCTCGCCGACACTCTCGCGATACCCGCCGGTATTGAACGCTTCACCTACGCCGCGTGCGTATGGATATTCAACAGCATCAGAAAAGCCGGAGGACTCGGCATTTTCGCGCATCCGTACTGGATTTCCGATATGTTTCAAGTGCCGGAGCAGCTCACCGAATATATCATGCAGACAAAGCCTTTTGACGCGTTTGAGGTGCTCGGCGGCGAAAATTATTATGAGCAGAACGGTTTTCAGACGCAGAAATATATCGAGGACCGTGCAAAGGGACGTGTTTATCCCATCGTCGGCTCGACCGACACCCACAGCTCATTTTCGACAAACCGCAACTATGATATCTGCCGCACAATGGTGTTCGCGCCCGCAAACGAACGCTCCGCGCTTATCGATTCGATCAAAGCGGGGCGCAGCGTCGCGCTCGATACCATCAGCCGGGAGGTAAGGCTGGTAGGCGAATTCCGCTATGTTAAATACGCGTATTTCCTGCTCGAAAACTATTTCCCGCTCCACGATGAAATCGCACGTTGGGACGGACGTCTGATGAGCGAATATCAATCGCTGCCCGAATCGGAGCGCGCCGAAACCGCCGCCGATATCGCGCGTCAGACCGTTAGAATGAAGCGTTTCCGCGAAAAATATATATCCTTTGCACACTAAAAACACGGCGGCTGATACCTAAAAGGCATCAGCCGCCGTGCTTTTTTAATTACAAAATAAATAACACAATAACCCAAAAACCAGCCGCATTAGGCGTAGCAAGCACCGCTCGCTAACACCTTAAATTAACCAGACTTGACATGAGTTAATAAATTTGTGCAGACAAAAATAAAGTATATCCCCTTATTAAAGTCTTTGCCAGGCTTTCTCCAGAAAGCCGCGTACCCTCACCTTGTTATATCTCGAGATTGCGGGAGGAAATTTCGCCGAGAGCCTTGACCATGAACGCGTCTGCGCTCATAACGCCCTCGTCGCCGCCCTTGCGGGTACGGACAGCGACCGCGCCGTCAGCCATTTCCTTGTCGCCGATGACAAGCATATACGGAATTTTCTCGAGCTGAGCGGAGCGTATCTTGTAGCCGATCTTCTCGCTGCGTTCGTCGATAGCCACTCTCATGCCGACCGCTTCGAGCTTAGCCTTGACGCTCTCGGCGTATTCATGCTGAGCGAAGCCGATTGGCAGCACCATGATCTGTGTCGGAGCCATCCAAAGCGGGAGAGCGCCGGCGTATTTCTCGATAAGCAGGGCGAGTGTGCGCTCATAGCAGCCGAGTGAGGTGCGGTGAAGGATATAGGGCGACTTCTTCACGCCGTCGCGGTCGGTATATTCCATACCGAACATAGGAGCGAGCATCTGGTCGATCTGAACGGTTACGAGAGTATCCTCCTTGCCGTGAACGTTCTTCATCTGAACGTCGAGCTTAGGACCGTAGAACGCCGCTTCGCCTATGCCGATCTTGTAATTTATGCCGAGATGGTTGAGGATTTTCTCCATAATACCCTGTGCTTCGTCCCACTGCTCGGGAGTGCCGACATATTTCGCGCGGTCGTTGGGATCCCACTGGGAGAAGCGGTAGGTGA
>JBAXZA010000060.1:0-8469 GCA_041670545.1 Eubacteriales bacterium
CTCGCGGTGCTCGATGTGTTTATGCGAGGTCGGGTAACGACGGCGGCGTTCGTCGCGAAAAATATTTTCGCGACGCTGCCGCCGTCGTTCGGCGCATCAGGGTACACATATCCGCTGGTGCGGCTACACCCACCATGCTTGGAGAGAAACAGCGGCATTAACGAAACTACATCTTGCAGAGAACGCTCACACGCGGGAGTGCCGCACGTATTTTGCGCGTCCCAGCGGGGGAAGGGGAGTCCGAGGGGTGAGGGGCGCCGCTGCGTCCCGCACCCTTCGGATTCGTACTCGTAAATCTACACGAATATATAGTGCCGCCGCACCCTTAGGGTTCTCCTGTGTAAACCTGCGTGAATATCAAAGCGATGAAACATCGCAGTAATCCATCAAACTCATGTTATGCACCTCATAATACGCCGGAAAGCATCGGCGCTGATGCAAACAAATCAAAATCATGAAAAAATGTGTTAAAAATAACATTGCTCATCTGCATATATATGCTCGTTGCGGCATATTCCAAAGCCATATACAAAAGTATATGACAAACAAATGTTCTAATTTATACATCTCAGTTGTCAAATAAGGAGCATCAAAACTGTGCAGAGTGCATATAAAAACCGTCGAACAATATATGGAAATAATAATGTCGAATTTTATAAATAATAAAATGTCGATTTTTAAATATTGTTCAATAAGCACAATAACGGTGTTATTATGAACAAAATATTAAATTTGTCAAAAACCTATGGTAATTTTATTCGACATGAGTTATAATAATTTTAAGGAGCACGGACATATTGATTTTTACATTACCATTCAAAATTTATATGGAGGGCAAAACAGGTTATGAAGAAAAAAATGACTACGGTCACGTTTCGGGGAACAGCTGAGCAGGAAGCGAAGCTGATATCCGTTATAGAAAAAAACCGCGGCGTCAAGGGCGCGCTCATGCCGACACTCCAGGAAGCGCAGGGCATATACGGCTATCTCCCGATAGAGGTACAGCGCATCGTCGCCGAAAAAACCGGCGTGTCGCTCGAGGAGATATACGGCGTCGCTTCTTTCTATTCGCAGTTCATGCTCAATCCCAACGGCGAGATCTCGATATCGGTATGTCTTGGCACTGCCTGCTATGTAAAAGGCTCAGCGGAGGTTATCGACGAGATAAAGGACGAGCTTGGCATCGAAGCCGGCGCTACAACTCCGGACGGTAAATATTCGCTTGACGCCACACGCTGCGTCGGCGCGTGCGGACTCGCCCCGGTAATGATAATCAACAACGACGTTTACGGACGCGTAAAGAAAAACGAGGTCAGAGAGATCCTCGCGAAATATAAATAAAGGCAGGGAGGCTATTTCCGCGAAATATCGATAAGCATAACGCGGGATATACCACTCGGCACAGCGTCTGAAGTCCGAAAATAAAAATACATAACCGAAATTTCGGGGAGGTTTACATAAATGGCAAGAATTACAAGCCTTGCAGAGCTTGAGGCGGTTCAAAACTCCAATATCGGTGAAATACAACTCGCGCCGGACAGCGGCAGAACGCGTATCGTCGTCGGTCTCGCAACCTGCGGCATTGCGGCGGGGGCACAGCCTGTATATGACGCGCTCGTAAAAGCGGTTGACGCCGAGGGGGTACGCGACCGCGTTGAGGTCACAAAAACCGGATGCGTCGGAATATGTCAGTTCGAGCCTGTTTTTGAAGTATACGAAGCCGGCAAACCGAGAGTTACATATGTGAAAATGACCGCCGAAAAAGCCGCAAGAGTTTTCGAGGAGCATATTCTGGGCGGAAACGTCGTCGCCGAATATACCATCGGCCCAAATAACGCGGGCGGCGCGGAGGACGCGTCCTCGCTTGAGGATACGCATTTCTATAAGAAGCAGAAACGCGTCGCGCTTCGTAACTGCGGAGTTATAAATCCCGAAAAAATCGAGGAATATATCGCGCGCGACGGCTATCGTGCGCTCGGACAGGTTCTTTTCGGCATGAAGCCCGAGGATGTCGTTAAGGTCGTCACCGATTCAGGACTTCGCGGACGCGGCGGCGCGGGCTTCCCGACCGGACGCAAATGGGCGTTCGCAGCGGCGAGCGTGAACGACAAAAAATATACCTGCTGCAACGCTGACGAGGGCGACCCCGGCGCGTTCATGGACAGGGCGGTGCTCGAGGGCGATCCAAACGCCATCATCGAAGCGATGGCAATCGCGGCATATGCCATCGGCTCTGACGAGGGCTATATCTACGTCCGCGCGGAATATCCTGTTGCGATAAAACGCCTGCAGATCGCCATTGCGCAGGCGACAGAGCTTGGACTTTTGGGCGAACATATCTTCGGCACGGATTTCAGCTTTGAATTGAAGCTGCGTTTCGGCGCGGGAGCGTTCGTCTGCGGAGAGGAAACCGCGCTCATGACCTCCATCGAGGGCAATCGCGGCGAGCCGCGTCCCCGTCCTCCGTTTCCAGCGGTCAAGGGGCTTTTCGGTAAGCCTACGATACTAAACAACGTTGAAACCTACGCAAACGTCGCACAGATAATACTGCGCGGTTCGGACTGGTTCTCATCGATGGGAACTGAAAAATCAAAGGGTACAAAGGTGTTTGCGCTCGGCGGAAAAATCACCAATACCGGACTCGTCGAGATTCCTATGGGAACAACGCTGCGCGAGGTCATCGAGGATATCGGCGGAGGTATACATAACGGTAAGAAATTTAAGGCGGCGCAGACAGGAGGACCGTCAGGCGGCTGTATTCCGGCGTCGCTCGTCGATATCGAGATTGATTATGACAATCTCATTTCCATCGGCGCGATGATGGGTTCGGGCGGACTTATCGTCATGGATGAGGACACCTGTATGGTCGATATCGCGCGTTTCTTCCTCGATTTTACCGTCGATGAATCGTGCGGCAAATGCGCTCCCTGCCGTATCGGCACTAAGCGTATGCTCGAGCTGCTCGATAAAATCATCGCGGGCAAGGGCGAGCTTTCGGATATCGATAAGCTCGAGGAGCTGGCGGCGTACATAAAATCGGCGGCGCTTTGCGGACTCGGTCAGACCGCGCCGAACCCTGTTCTCTCCACCCTGCGGTATTTCCGCGACGAATATATCGCCCATGTCGTCGATAAAAAATGTCCCGCGCACGTCTGCAAAAAGCTGCTTTCATATTATATCGATCCCGAAAAATGCCGCGGCTGCACGCTTTGTTCGCGCGTTTGTCCCACAGGCTCAATTTCGGGCGAGACCAAAAAGCCGCATCATATCGATCAGCAGAAGTGCATAAAGTGCGGCGCCTGCATGGAAAAATGCAAATTCGGCGCGATCACAAAGGAATAAGGGGGCATTACATATAATGGAAAATAAAATGGTCAGCATAAAGATAAACGGCCGCGATTACAGCGTAAGCGCCGGCTCTACTATACTCGAAGCCGCGCGCGCCGCCAATATAGATATCCCCACGCTCTGCTATATGAAGGACATTAACGAGATCGGAGCGTGCCGCGTCTGCCTTGTCGAGGTCAAGGGCGCGCGCGGAATGGTCACGGCTTGCGTTTACCCTGTAAACGAGGGTATGGAAATATTCACCAATACGAAAAAGGTTCGCGACGCACGCCGCATGAATCTTGAGCTTGTGCTTTCAAATCATGAGAAAAAGTGCCTTTCGTGTATAAAGAGCACCACCTGCGAGCTTCAGAAGCTGTGCAGCGAATACGGCGTCGAGGAGAGCCGCTTCGAGAACTCCAATAAGAAGGAAGTCACCTATGATATCGACCTTTCAAGCACCTCTATCATACGCGACAACAATAAATGTATACTCTGCCGCCGCTGTGTCGCCGCCTGCCGCAATTTGCAGGGGATAGGCGTCATCGGCGCGAACGACCGCGGTTATGATACGCATATCGGATCGCCGTTTGAGATGAAGCTTGCCGATACCTCGTGCGTCAACTGCGGACAGTGCATCGTCGCCTGCCCGACCGGTGCGCTTTATGAGCGCGACGACACCGAAAAGGTGTTCGACGCAATCTCCGATCCCAAAAAGTACGTTGCGATCTGCACAGCTCCCTCGGTACGCGCGACGCTCGGCGAATGCTTCGGCGACGCTCCCGGCACTGATGTCGAGGGCAAAATGGTTGCAGCCGCCCGCCGTCTCGGTTTCGACGGTGTGTATAATATGAATCTCACCGCCGATCTCACCATCATGGAGGAAGCGAACGAATTTATCGAACGCGTCACAAGCGGCGGAAAGCTGCCGATGATAACCTCCTGCTCGCCCGGCTGGATAAAATATTGCGAGCATTATTTCCCTGACTTCACCGAAAATCTCTCCACCTGCAAATCTCCGCAGCAGATGTTCGGCGCACTTTATAAAACCTATTACGCGCGCGAGCATAATATCGACCCGAAGGATATATTTTTCGTGTCGGTGATACCCTGCACGGCGAAAAAATTCGAGGTTCAGCGTCCCGATCAGTGTGCCGCCGGAGAGGGTATACCGGACGTCGACGTCGCCATCACAACGCGCGAGCTTGGGCGCATGATATCACGCGCAGGAATTAATTGGCAGAGTCTGCCCGACGAGCAGTATGACCATCCGTTCACGTTAGGTTCTGGTGCGGGCGAAATATTCGGCGCTACCGGCGGCGTTATGGAAGCGGCGCTTCGGACGGCGGCGGAGGTTATCCTCGCAAAGCCGCTCGAGAAGCTCGAATTTGACGATGTGCGCGGCACTGCTCCGATCAAGCGCGCGACCTATAAGCTGGGAGAGATGACCATACGCGTCGCCGTCACAAGCGGTACGAAAAACGCCGGCGAGCTGCTTCGCAGAGTGCGTGACGGCGAGGAAAAGGTCGATTTCATCGAGGTCATGGCTTGTCCCGGCGGCTGTGTCAACGGCGGAGGTCAGCCGTTCCAGCCGGCGAAGGTCAGAGCGCAGATCGATCTGCGCGCCGTCCGCGCCGCCGTGCTATACGATTCGGATAAGCGCAACGATATCCGCAAATCGCACGAAAACAGCGAAGTCAAGTCGCTTTATGATAAGTTCTTCGAAAAGCCCGGAAGCCACATCGCGCATCAGATACTGCACACCTCCTATATCAAGCGCGGACTGTAAAAAGTAAAAGCGCTCCGTCCGGTTTAACCTGACGGAGCGCTTTTTGTCGGCATAATTGGCATAATAATATAGGTTTAAATAAATCAAAGGCGATATAGTTTCTATCCATGTTTAAAGTTTTTGCCAGGCTTTTTGCAAAAAGCCGCGTCCTCCGTCCCCTCCTCCGTCCCGCCGCAGATTGCGGAAAAAATCAGATAACAGCGCCGAGCATTCGGCTTCGAGGACTCCGCCCGTGATCTCAGGCTTGTGATTGAGCGGATAAAAATTGAAGTTCATCACACTTCCGAACGCCCCCGCCTTTGCGTCGCGCGCACCGAACACCACACGCGATATGCGCGAATTGACTATTGCTCCGGCGCACATTGGACACGGCTCAAGTGTAACATAAAGCGTACATTTGTGCAGACGCCAGCCGCCGAGCGCGGCGCAGGCGCGTCCGATAGCGTCATGTTCGGCGTGAGCGAGCGCGTTTTTGTCGCTTTCACGTCGGTTATAGCCCTCGGCGATGATATTTCCGCCGCAGACGACGACAGCGCCGACCGGCACCTCGCCGAGAGCATAGGCGTCAGCGGCGAGGGCGAGCGCACGGCGCATGAAAAGCTCGTCGGAAATTGAGCGTTCGGCGTCGGATATCCGCTCTTTTGCATTTTTTTTATTGTTCGCGATGGTTCAAAACCTCCGTTTCTAAGGAACATCTGAATAATGTGTAATTCGTCGACGCCAATGTTGAAATACAAGGGCTAAACGCCCTTGATTTCAACGCGCCGGCGAACTCACGTTAAATAGTGTTACAGCGTAAAAAACCGCGATGCGAGCACTCCGAGCGAAAAAACGATGTAAACGATCATCAGCGGTGAAAATGCGCGTCGGACGAGTATTTTTGTTTTAACCGTATACTGCGGCTCGCCGTATGCGGAAATAAGTCCGGACGGAGCTTCGGCGTCGTCGCGGACGATGCGCAGAGCCGCCGCAAGACCTCCGCAGAGCATCATCGCTGTAAGCACTGTCCCGATAATAATATTCGCGGAGGGCGCGGCATATGCGTCGATGAAAATGAACGCGAATGAGATAAGATTGTTGAGCATATGTATAAAAACCGCCAGCCAGACCGAGCCGGAGGTCAGCGTCAGATAAGCCATGACCATGCCGCCCACGCAGGCATAGAAAAACTGCGAGGTTGAACAGTGCATTAGTCCGAACAGTACGCCCGACACGACGATGCCAAAGGAAGGACCGAAGCGCGCGAGCCGCGAGAGTATCACCCCGCGGAATAAAAGCTCCTCAAAAACCGCCGGAATTATCACGAGCGAGATGAAAAGCGTGATAATTTCGGGCGCTGTCGACGGAACATACTGATAGTAGTCGGTGGAGATGTCAAAACCGAACGAATAAAAGAAATTCAGCACAGAATCCGAAACGATCCCCGCCGCCTGCATAATACCGAGCGCGCCGGCGATACAGCACAAAGGGTGGCGGGGCAGCGATATGCGAAGCGATACGCACTGACCGAGCCGCTCGCCGCACATTCGAGCAAGCACGAGAGCCGGAATGAAAAACGACAGCGCGTAGGTGAAAATATCGCACAGGTCATAAATAAGATAATACTGCGTTTCGGAAAGCGCCGTGCCGTATTCGTTCATGAGCGTAATTACCCAGTCGAGCAGATAGCCGGACGCCAAAAAAAGCGCCAGATTGAGTATCAGGGCGAACGCGGTCAGATTTATTGTTTTTGTCAGGATTTTTTCGTCAGACAATATGATACCGCCTTGAGAAGATAAATTTGTAAAATATTTGTGAACGCAGACATCGGCAACGCCATACCGCGCCGCCGCATTTGTATTTCATATAATATGATAACATTGATTTTATGTAATTGCAATATTTATTTATAAATACTTGAAAAACATTGTGAATTATGATATTATAACATAAGGAAATTATTACATAATAAGAAATATGTAACTATATTGCATAATAGGCTTTTTAAGGCAATAAAGACAATGTCAATAATGCGTCAATGTATCACATTTAGCATTTCCGCCTTCCGTATTGACCGAAGGACGGATAAAGCGATGTGATAAGGATAATATTTGCGGGGGAGGTATTGCCGCCTTGGCGAGCGATAAAAAATTAAAAAAAGCGACGAAGCGCGGTTCGGCAGGTCGGGCAGCGCGTTATTTTCTTGAATTTCCGGGGGATTATATTTCGGCGTCACGCAGACGAACGCTTTCACGTCTGCGGCGCTCACACCGCGCCGCACCGCTTCATTTGGCGGGAAACATCGCCGGATGGATCTGCTGTGCGCTTTTGTGCATGACAGCTGTCTATTCGATATTTACTACAATGTCAAAGCCGCTGTATATATGCGTCAATATCGACGGAGAGAATGTCGGTGCGGTTGCGAGCGTAGAGCAGGTCATGTCGGCGCGTGATCGGCTGGAGAGCGATATATCCGAGTATACAGGAGAAACATATACTCTCGGAAACAAAATCACCTTCACTCTGACGGCGGAAATCCATACGGACATTCTCGATTCCGCCGGATGCTATAACGCGCTCAACAGCGCGTCTGGCAGCGGTATCTGCGAGGCTGTCGTGCTGTATGCCGACGGCGTGCGTATCGGAAGCGCAGGCAGCGAGGATGAGCTTTACAGCGCCATGCGGTCGGTATGCAGCGAATATGAAGCATACCTTTCCGAAGCCGATCCGAGCGTGACCGACGCGCAGATAATATCCGCGCTCACCTTTGAGCGAGTTATAATGCGTCAGAGTGAGCTTGACGGCGCGGCGGAGATAGTCGCACGCTGTACGTCCGGTTTGGCGGGGACATCGGAGTCCGCACAAGCAATGTCGGCAGACGATGAAAACGCCGATATCGGATACGGTACGGAAAACGAAAACGCGTCGCCCGATATTGTCCTGCGGTATAAGATCGTGCGCACTGAAGCCTACAACGAAATCGTCAAAGCGACGACCGAGAGAGCAGAGGACGACAGCGTTTATATCGGACGCGAAACTATAACGCAGACCGGCGAGGACGGGCTCGATTGTGTCACCTACCGGATAGAATCCATTGACGGCGAGGAAAGCGAACGCGTCGAAATCTCGCGCTCGCATATTGTCGAAATGCTGCCAACGGTGATATCGGTAGGAACTGGCGAGCTGCCTGACGCCGTGCCGACCGGGACATATATCTGGCCGATAACAGGGGATATCTGGATAACCTCGTTTTACGGCGAGCAGCGCGAGGAATTTGACGGCGAATCGTTCCATTACGGCATAGATATCGACTGCGCGGAGGGAACAGAGGTCATGGCGGCGGACGGCGGAACGGTCATTTACAGCGCCACCAC
>JBAXZA010000061.1:0-8441 GCA_041670545.1 Eubacteriales bacterium
ATGAAAAATTACGAAATAAAAACCATATATCCGAGTTTAGCTTCGGATTTTTCGGTGTTATACAATCTGACCGTTGACGGCGCTTTTCGAACAAGACCTATTATATTATACCATATCGCGCGAAAATTTCAAGGCAATAACGAAATGTGAATGGTATAACATATTCACAAGTGGAAAATATGTATATTTACACATTATCCTGCGCAAAAGCCTATGGCTTGTTCGTAAATCTCGATTTTCATATTACTTATAGTGAAAAAATAAAGGTGGGGAGCAAATGAGAAAGCATCCGATCGCAGCAATATTTTTCATCTTTATTATGACAGCCGCAGCGCTGACTCTCCACGCCGGCGCTTATGACCGCGTGCTTTCGGTATATACCGATATAACGATAGACAGCTTCGAGGACGGTATTCCGCAATGGGCGGAGGGGAGCGGAACTGGAGCGGTCGGCTGTGTGACGGCGCTGCTCTGCGAGCCGTACGAGCCTTACAGCGGAGAGCGAAGCCTTGCCGTGATGTCTCCTTCAAGCGATATTTCCACCGCGCGGACTGTTAAACGCAGCTTCGGCGAACCGCTCGATCTTTCCGGAATGAGCAGCTTCTTTTTCGCCTGCAATATTCCGGATATCAGCTCGGCGGTGTTCACTGTCAATGTCACGCTTACGTCGGAGAAAAACGGAAGCGTTTCAAAATCACAGGAGATATCCGGCAGCGGCTGGAATGAGATAATCTGCGATATTTCACATTGGGACGGGCGCGGCGCGATAACCGGCATTACAATATCGGTTAGGGGCAGGCTATCGGGCGCTCATTCGACGTCCTACACCTTTTATATCGATTCGGTCGGCGCGAGCACCGAAAATGATATCACCGGAGCGCTCCGCTTTATGATATCATCATCAAATATGTACATAAGCGGCGCGAATACGGTTTACGGCGACGATGGCGTCATCGGACTTGAAACGCGCGGCGAGGTGGTCTACATCGAGCCGTATTCGCTTCGTCCGGAGCTGACCGAGGGAGTTACGCTCATTGCGCTCAAGCTCTCGAACCAAGCAGACGCCAAGCGCGCGGTGCTTTATTACAACACCGAGGGCGAAATATCCTATTCCGACGACCGATGCTCGGAACAGGCGCTTATCTCCGGCACTCAGGTGGTATATTTCAACGTTCCGCAGGGCATACGGCAGTTCCGGATAATGATCGACGGCATTGCGGCAGTGCCGGAGGATTCCGGCGGCGCGGAAGCCGCGGCGGGCAAATATATAACGCTGTATTCGCTGACCTCGTGGGACGGTTACGCCGAGAGCGCGACTCCAAACGGTTCTATAACCGAATGCAGCGTGTCGAAAAACGGCGCGGAGGTGACGCTCGGCATCACTCTTTCCGACCGCGCCTATGAGCTTTATAAGGGTCAGACCGTGGATATTTACGCGATAGCGCCCAACGAAAGCGATTTTCTGATAACCGCAAAGCGTATTGAGCCGGTCGCGACGGCGCGTGTGAATATGACGATAAAGCTAAAATTTCCGCTTACCGCTGCGGACGGCAGCTCGATGCTGTGCGACCGCTTCACGGCGGTGATAAACAACGCGGACAGTCCGGTCGCGCTCGACAGCGCCTATATTTCAAATCCCGAGAATATGAGCGGTTATACCGCGAAGGAGCCGACGCCGGCTACCATCAAGGGTTATACCTCGCTCAGCTCAGCCGACGCCGCGCTGCTCGGTATGTCCTCCACCGTGATCGACATCAAGCTCGAGCGTTTGCTCGAATCCGTTTCGGCGGAAAGCTCTCCGCTGCCCGACCGTGAGGAATATTATTTCGAGGGAGCATATTATTATTTTGACAGCGCATATGCTGCGCAGCTCAAAAAACGCCTTTCAGAGCTTTATATCGCCGATGTGCTCGTCCGCGCCCGGCTGACCGTTTCCAAAAGCTCGGACGACGCGGTGACGGCGCTGCTCTGCGCTCCCGGCGCGGACGACAGCGCGTCCTACTGCGCCTTCAATATAACGGACGCCGCGTCGGTGTCGGCTCTGCGAGCGGTCTGCTCGTATATCGGCAAAACCTTCTGCGCGGCGGACGGTTCGAAAACCGCGCGGGTGTCCGGAATTATCGTCGGGCGCTCTGTGAACGAATGCTATGAAAGCTGCAATATGGGCAGAACGTCGCTGCGCGATTTCACCGCCGCGTATACATCGGCGCTTCGCATCGTCGCCCTGTCCGTGCGCGCGGCTGCGGGAAATATTTCGATATATATTCCGGTTTCCGATTATTTCGACGGCGGCAGGCTTGAAAACAGCCGCGTTTCATTCGACAGCATGACCTTTATCGACAGCGCGGCGGCTTATATAAAGCAGTACGGCGATTTCAACTGGAAGCTCGCGCTCGAAATGAACTCCTCGGGAGCGCTTGCACCGTCGCTTATAAGCAATACCGGAGAGGGCGCGAACGAAAATGTCGCGGTGCGCAATTTCAGCGTGTTCTGCACATATCTTACGCAGAGCCGCATAGCCTTCCGAACGCAGAACCGCGCCGTCACGATAACGGCGGCGCAGAATCCGTCGTCGGCGGCATACGCGTACAGCTATTATACGCTCAAAAGCAGCGGAAACACCCTGTGCGAGAGCTTTATAACCTCGCTGCCGGGCATATCGGACGAGCTTTACGGCGTCATAATGTATATCGATACCCCTCTCGGAGCGGAAAAAACGCAGTCCTATCCGATTCTTCTCGGCTATCCCGACTGGCAGACGCTTGTTCCGGGCTATGATCTCACGCAGGCGGCAGTCCGCGAGGTGATCACGGGCGACGCCGGAAGCTCCGGCGGGCTTTCACTTGACGGCAGCTATGCTCTTATGAGCTTCGATGAAATATCCGGAGGCAGGCTCGGCCCGGGAGTCAATATAAGCTCGCTTACAGCGGATACCGCGGTTATGGGCAGAAGCGGAACGCTCATGCTCTCGACCCAAGCTGCCGGCGACGCGTCGGCATGGCGGGGGCTTGATTTCCGGCTCGATTTTCCGCATGATCTCACGATCGCGCCGTATATAAGCTTTGACGCGCAGATAACCACCCTGCCAGAGGGCGTTGCCGCCGCTTCTCTGCTGCTTGTGGTTTCCTCCGGACGCAGTGAAGCGCTATATACCGCCGAAATACACGAGAGCCGGTGGAATACCGTATTTGCGGATATTTCAAACCTCTCCTTCGCGCGCTCGATAGACCGCGTGACAATATACATCCGCAGCGCCGGCAGCGACGATATTGGAGACGCCACTCTGATTCTGACTCCGATAACGGCGATGTCGGAGGAATACGACTCAAATTTCCTTGCGTCACGCTTCGCCGCTCAGCGTTCCGAATATATGGCAGGCGGGGCTAAGCCGGTCAATATGATGCTCGTATGGGCGCTGGTCGTGGTGATAATCGTCTGCTCGACGCTGCTCACCATCAGTCTGCTCACCAAAACGCGCCGCACACAGCGTCCGCGCCGATAAAACGTGCCGCTGCTGCCGGTCTATTTGTAAAATGAAAATCATGACCGATTGCAGACCGCTTTATAAACAAAATTAAAAAACCTACGATTTTTCGGAGGAATACTGAATTGAAACACTGGATACGTCTGATACTGCTGATAACCCTGTCCGCCGTCATGCTCACCCTATACTGCTCGGCGGATGAAAAACAGAAGCTTTATAACGGCTACACCTATGTCCAGAACGAGGGCGGAGTCACCATAGTGAAATATAAGGGAACGGACACCGATCTCGTCATACCCGCCGATATCGACGGCACGCCTGTGACCAAGCTGCGTTTCGACGCGTTCACGTCGTGCCGGCTCTCATCGGTGACGATTCCGGCGAGCGTTTACGATATTGGCGAGAACGCTTCGATGAGCGGCGCGGTCAATAAATTCTGTGATTCGCTCTCGTCTGTCAACGTTGACGCCGGAAACTCTTATTACCGCAGTCTGGACGGAGTGCTGTATTCATCGGATATGTCGACTCTGCTGTTCTATCCGCGCACTAAGACCGATAGCGTGTTCGCAGTGCCGGATTCGGTCGTTTATATAATGCGCTACGCCTTTGAGGGCAGCGCTTATCTGACGTCGGTATCTATGAACGCGAACGTCGCGATGCTCGGCTCGGACGCTTTCGCCTCCTGTACGGCGCTTCGCACCGCGTATCTTTCGCCTACGGTTAATCTGCTGCCGGACGGACTGTTCGACGGCTGCACCTCGCTTATCGACGTTATGCTGCCGTCCGGTCTTTCGGCGGTAGGCGAGGGGGCGTTTAAAAACTGCTCCTCGCTCGCCATGCTCACCCTGCCGGAAAGCGTGGTATCGGTAGCGTCGGGCGCGTTCGCGGGCTGCTCGTCCATGAGTGCGCTCGTGGTGCTGGGAACGCTCGGCACTGGCGGCGCGGATACGCTTTTGGCTGCGTTTTCCGGCTTTACCGGAATGTCCGAGGGCTTCCGGATTTATCTTTCCGACGGCAGTGTCGCGGCGGCGGAGCGCAGCGGCAAGATCATATATATAAAGCAGACTGCCGATACAGAGCAGCCCGAGGAAACCACGGCGGCGCCTGTCACCACGACGGCTGCGGAGCATGAAACGAATACAGAGCAGGCAGACACCGTTCCCGAAACCGAAGCGCATACCATGCCCGAGCTGACCTCAGATCCCGAGCCTAAGGCTCCGGTTTGGGATCCGGCGATGCAGGTTGACGCCGGCGCGGCGCAGGCTTTCGTTACAATCGAAACGACGGCGGCGAAAACGACGCGCGAAACGACGACGGTCACGACCAAGGCTCAGACGACGCTCCAGACACAGACCGAAACCTCCGAGATCAATTCGCAGACGAGCGAAACCGGAACGCAGGCGACCGCCGCGACGACGGCAGTAACGGCGGCGGCGACCGGCGAGGAGGACAACACCCTCGTATGGATACTCGGCGGCGTTACACTCTGCGGACTCGCGGCGGCGGCGGTATATCTCACATTGAAAAAGCGCGCCGTCAGGCGGTAAAACGCGCGTCGGGCAGTATGTTCGCCGTATTATAAATATAAAACGCGCGCCGCCGGAATCGGAAATGCAGCCGAATCGTGCGGCGCGTGTTTGTCGATTGTGAATTATTTGTCATATTTATGCCTACTGCTTGATTTATTTCGTAAATTGGTATATAATTATGATGCTGTAATTCTGTAAAAATAAATTCGTATAGTGATATTGAATATATAATCGTCATATGAGAGGGCAGAAAATGAAGAAAATAACCAAAGCTGTCATTCCGGCGGCAGGACTCGGCACACGAATGCTCCCGATAGCGCGCACTGTCCCGAAGGAAGTGCTTCCGATCGTCGACCGTCCCGCGATATCGTATCTTGTCGAGGAAGCGGCGGACAGCGGTATTACCGATATTCTGATCATCACCGGACGCGGTAAGGGTCTGATCGAGGATTACTTCGATTATTCGCTCGAATATGAAAATAAACTGCGTATGTCGGGCAGGGAGGATCAGATCGAGGGGCTTCGCTCCATCGCCAATCGCTGCCACATACATTATATACGTCAGCTCGAAACAAAGGGGCTGGGCCACGCGATAACCTACGCGAAAACCTTCGTCGGAGACGACCCGTTTCTCGTGATGTACGGCGACGATATCATTTTTTCGGAGCATAAGCCGGTGTGTGCGCAGCTTATCGACGCATATGAAAAATACGGCAAGGCGGTCGCCGGCGTCAAGGAGGTTCCGCTCGAACTGGTCATGAAATACTGCACCCTCAAAGCGGACAGGATCGCCGGCAACGTTTACAATATCGAAACGATGATCGAAAAACCCACGATCGATCAGATATACACCCGTTTTTCGATACTCGGCAGAGTGCTGCTCACAAGCGAAATATTCGATATTCTCGACACGCTGCCGCCCGGCTCGGGAGGAGAGATACAGCTTACCGACGCTATGAAGCTGCTCGCTGAAACGAAGGGCATGATAGCCGTCGATTTTGACGGCACGCGTTATGACCTCGGCTCAAAGCTCGGCTTCCTCATGGCGAACGTCGAGCAGGGGGTGAAAAATCCCGAATTCGGCGATAAATTCAAGGAATATCTCAAGGCTTTTGCCGCGACGCTGTAAAAGCTCGCTGGTGTGCAAATATGAGATGGAATGTAAAAATTTAAAATTTTAAGGATAACCCATGGACAGAGTTTCGAAGGAAAATTATTATCTCGACATCGCGCAGATGGTCGCCGAGCGCGGAACGTGTCTGCGCAAGCATTACGGCGCTGTAATAGTGAAAAACGACGTTATCATATCCACCGGCTATAATGGTGCTCCGCGCGGACGGAAAAACTGCTGCGATCTCGGCTATTGTATGCGCGAAAAGCTCAATATACCGCGCGGCGAACGCTATGAGCTTTGCCGAAGCGTACATTCCGAGATGAACGCCGTCATCGCCGCCTCGCGCGACGAGCTTATCGGCTCGGTGCTCTATATGACCTGCGTCGAGCCGAAAAACGGCGATATCATAGGCGGCACGTGCTGCTGCTCGATGTGCAAGCGCGTTATCATCAACGCCGGAATCGAGCGCGTCATAGTGCGCGAGACAAAGGAGAGCTTCACGGTTTATCACCCCGGCAGCTGGATTGACGACGACGACAGTCTGAGCGGACAATTCGGCTACTGAGCCGCTGTATCGGTATATGGCGGTACAAGGCTTGAATTAACGGAAAAACACCTGCTGTTTCTTTATATTAAGGAAGATAAAATTGAAAAAAGTATTATTTGCCGCAATCGCGCTGACGCTTGCGCTCACCACGTCGTCCTGCGGCTCAAATTTGATAAAAATAACCGTCGACGGTGAAAAATACATCGATAAAACCAACGATATAACCTATTACGGAGCGCCTGTCAGCTATGAACCCCGGACGGTCGGCGCGGAATACGCACATTACGGCGACACCGTGCTCTGCCAGATAAAGGGGCTTGAGCCGACGCAGTGGCTGACCGAAGCCTATGACGGCATCGGGAGCGTCTACTATTCCTCGGATACCGTGCTGCCGACGCTCGATATGTTCGAACCCGTGCAGATTTACATCTGCGTTGAGGACGCCATAACCATGCAGATTGGAAAAGTCGATACGCAGTCCGAGGTGGACGCCATAGCGTCGGCTCTCACCGACGGAGAAGCCACCGATATGCCGCTCGCCGGAGACGATTCCTATCATTTGAAATTTCTCTCCGACACCTATTACGGCATATATTACGATGTGCTTTATATCGAGGACAGCGCGTCGGGCGATAATTATATTTACGACCGCGGGACGAAAAAATGCGTTGCGGTCGGCAGTCTTATGAAAACCTATCTGCCTGACGATGTGGAAACCACCGCCGAAACCGCGCAGTGAGGTGATATTATGCAGACCTGCGAAAAAAACGTCGAAACCGCCGCCTGCGAGATAAAGCTGGAGGATATCCGATTATCCTCGACAAAGGTATGCTTTGTCTGCACCGGCAACACCTGCCGCTCGCCGATGGCAGCCGCCGTGCTCAATCATTACGGCGCGAAATACGGCTTTAAGGCAGAGAGCGCCGGTCTTTACGCCGTGACCGGCGAGCCGATAACGCCTGCCGCCGAACAGGTTCTCCGCGACGCGCAAATAGCCGACACGCCGGAAAACAACTATTCCGCGCACCGCTCGCGCGTTATCTGCGAGGAGACAGTCAGAAGCTGCGATATCATTGTCGGTATATCGGACAGCCATATGATGGCGCTCATCACGATGTTTCCGGCATACGCTTCAAAGATAACGTCGCTGCCGAAAAACATCTCCGATCCCTACGGCGGGGACGCCGGAGTTTACGCCGTTTGCCTTGGCGAGATAACCTCCGCCGTTCGCGATATGTTCAAGCTAAATGACTGATTTTACGCTGACCGGACTGACCGCCGGTATGATTGAGCAGCTCTGCGCGATTGAAAACGTGTCGTTTTCCGATCCGTGGAGCGGGCAGGCGTTTGAAGATGCAATCGAAAGCACATATCTTGCGTATTATGTAATATTGTGCGGCGATGTTGTCGCAGGATATATCGGAATCGCCCGTGTGCTCGATGAAGCGGAGATCGTCAACATCGCCGTGTCGCCCGATTTCAGACGCCGCGGCATAGGACGCGCACTGCTTGAAAAATCGATGGAGAGCTATGTGTCGGCAGGCGTTTCGCGCTTCGATCTTGAGGTCCGCGAGAGCAACTACGCGGCGCGGACGCTGTATGAAGCGCTCGGCTTTGAATATATAGGACGCCGCCGGCGCTTCTATACGCGTCCGCCAGAGGACGCGCTGCTGATGTGCCGCACCTTCACGAAAACGTCGGATTTTGACGGATAACATTACAAATAATCAATAAGGATCACATAAATGGTAATACTTGCGTTTGAAA
>JBAXZA010000062.1:0-8348 GCA_041670545.1 Eubacteriales bacterium
ATGTTCAGCTCGCACAGACTTGATTTTGTGAAGGCGTTCCTTGCGGAACGCTTGGAACATTGCGAATCGCAATGTTCAGCTCGCACAGACTTGATTTTGTGAAGGCGTTCCTTTAGGAACGCTTGGAACATTGCGAATCGCAATGTTCAGTTCGCACAGACTTGATTTTGTGAAAGCGTTGCTTTAGGAACGCTTAGTACGCTGCGAATCGCAGCGTACAGACCGCACAGCTTGTTTTTTGCGGGCACGGCAGCCTTTAATCGTCAAACCGAGTCAGATACAGGAGAGTCGTATTAATGAACATTATATTCTTAGGCGCTCCCGGAGCGGGCAAGGGTACTCAGGCGGAAAATGTCAGCGTAAAATATAACATTCCCGCGATTTCCACCGGAGCGATCATTCGTGAATCAATTAAAAACGGCACCGAAGCGGGACGCGCGGCATCGGTTTACACCGAAGCCGGCAAGCTCGTTCCGGACGATGCCGTTATCGCAATAATAAAGGAAAGACTGGCGCAGGACGACTGCAAAAACGGTTTCATCCTCGACGGTTTTCCGCGCAATACCGCGCAGGCGGAGGCACTCGGCAAGCTCGGAGTTGCAATAGACTTCGCGGTCACAATCGAGGTTTCCGACGAGCGCATAGTCAGACGCATGAGCGGACGGCGCACCTGCATGAAGTGCGGCGCCACCTATCATGTGGACTACAAGCCGTCGGCTGACGGCGTTCACTGCGACAAGTGCGGCGAGGCTCTCACCGTGCGCCGCGACGATACGCCCGAGGTCGTACTCGACCGTCTTAAGACCTACCACGAGCAGACCGAGCCGCTCAAAGCGTACTACGGAAAGCTCGGTAAGCTCTATTCGGTCGAAGGACAGGAGGAGGTCGCGGATACAACCGCGCTCACCTTCGCCGCCGTCGAGGCGGGAATCAAGGCTTCCAAGTGAAGTCCAAACAAAGCAGGCAAATAACGTAATGATACTTCTAAAAAACGCAGAACAGATTTCGCTCATGCGGGAAGCGGGACGCATTACCGGCGAAGCGCTTGAGTTGGGCGGTGAAGCTGTCAGAGAAGGCGTTACGACCAAGCATCTCGACGATATAATCCACGATTACATCGTCAAATGCGGAGCGACTCCGTCGTTCCTCGGTTACAGCGGATTCCCGGGCAGCGCGTGTATAAGCGTGAACGATCAGATAATCCACGGCATTCCGTCAAAGGATAAGGTGCTGCGCGAGGGCGATATCGTCAAGATAGACGTCGGAGCGTGCAAAAAGGGCTTTCACGGCGACGCCGCGAGAACCATTGCCGTCGGGAAAATATCTGACGAAGCAAAGCAGCTCATCGAAGCTACGCGCACATCATTCTTCCGCGCAGTCGACGTCATCCGCGCCGCTTATGAAGCAGGCGGGGAATGCCGTATAGGCGATATCGGTCACGCGGTCGAAAGCTATGTCAATAAATTCGGTTACAGCGTGGTCCGTAAATACGTAGGCCACGGTGTCGGGCATAATCTGCACGAAAGCCCGGACGTTCCCAATTACGGCACGCCCGGCAGAGGACCGAGAGTCATAAGCGGAATGACGATCGCTATCGAGCCAATGGTAAACATCGGTTCGGGCGACGTCCGCGAGCTTGACGACGGGTGGACGGTAATCACCGTCGACCACAGTCTGTCGGCTCACTATGAAAATTCCGTGGCTCTCACCCCCGACGGAGTCGAGATTCTGACGCTCGTCAAATAAGACTTCGTTTACGCGGAGGGCAGAATTCTGCTCCATCGTAAAAACGCCGCGCCGGATATGGCGCACAGCTTGATAAAAAAGGGCTGAAAAGCCTTTATGCAGGTATATAAAGCAAGTGACGCGAAGCGTGCTTCACATCGCAGAATTTTAACTATGCGTGCATATCAGAAAGAAACGCGTCAGCGTTTCACACCGCAGCATTTCACATTTGCCGACAATGGCGGCTGCCCGTAAAACGTTCGTGTTTCGGGTGACAGCGAAAGCTGTACGCCGCCGATACCCGTGAGGAGGGGATATTTCTGCCAAAGGACGACGTTATTGAATTTGAAGGTAAGGTTATAGAGGCTCTGCCTAACGCCACCTTCAAGGTCGAGCTTCCCAACGGTCACATGGTGACAGCGCATATCTCGGGAAAGCTCCGCATGAATTATATATGGATTCTGCCCGGCGACAAGGTTACGATCGAGGTTTCGGTCTACGATCTGACAAAGGGAAGAATCACCTGGCGCGCAAAGTAAGCGCCCACGCGGCAGTCATCTTTCAGAGTGAGCCGCCGCGTTTTCAAACCGATTTGAAAGGATAGGTAAAAATGAAAGTTAAGCCTTCCGTTAAAAGAATTTGCGAGAAGTGCAAGATAATCAAGCGCAAGGGCAAGGTAATGGTTATCTGCGAGAACCCCAAGCATAAACAGAGACAGGGCTAAGGCCCGACTACACCCAGAAGGAGTGGAATAATAAAGAATGGCTCGTATTGCAGGCGTTGATATTCCGAACGCTAAACGCGTTGAAGTCGCTATCACCTATATTTTCGGTATAGGCCCCGCGACTGCGAAAAAAATTCTTGCCGCGACCGGCATTAATCCCGATATACGCGCAAAGGATCTGACCGAGGACGACATTGCGAAGCTTCGTGATGAGATCCAGGAAAACTACAAGGTTGAAGGCGATCTCCGCCGCGATGTCTCTCTTGATATCAAGCGCATGGTCGAAATCAACTGCTACCGCGGAGTCAGACACCGCAAGGGGCTGCCGGTAAGAGGTCAGAGAACAAAGACCAACGCGAGAACCCGTAAGGGTCCGGTCAAGACTATCGCTAACAAGAAGAAGTAAAGGAGTGACGAAAAGGCATGGCAAAGGCAACAACAGCTTCATCCGCAAATAAAAAAGTAGTTAAGAAGCGCCGCGAACGCAAAAATATTGACAAAGGTCAGGCGCATATCAGAGCTACCTTCAATAATACCATTGTTACTATTACCGACGTGACCGGAAACGTCATTTCGTGGGCATCCGCCGGAGAACTCGGCTTTAAAGGCTCGAGAAAAAGCACTCCCTTCGCCGCTCAGTCGGCAGCGGAAACCGCAGCCAAGATCGCTATCGATCACGGCATGAAGAACATCGAAGTTTATGTCAAGGGCCCCGGCTCCGGACGTGAGAGCGCTATCCGCGCCCTTCAGGCAGTCGGTCTTGAAATAAGCCTCATCAAGGATGTTACTCCTATCCCCCATAACGGCTGCCGTCCCCCCAAGCGCCGCCGCGTCTGAGCAGCGCCATTTAAGGCACTTTACAGGAATGCGGAATCGCGTTCCCGCTGCACTCGGCGACTTTATTCGCCATTTGCGGGATAACTTATCTCGCCCGGCGGATTTGAGTATCAGGAATCCTCTGATTATTCAGAAGTTCCTTGAGATCGTTACGCTGCTAAAAATATGCCCCGGGCATATTTTTTGCGGGTTTACGGCTTAGGATGCTATCGGCGTCCGATCATGTTTATAAACATTTTTCTCATTAGTTAAAACAGGAGGAATATACAAAAGATGGCAAGATATACAGGTCCGGCTTGCAGACTTTGCCGCAGAGAAGGCACGAAGCTCTTCCTCAAGGGCGAACGCTGCACTTCCGGCAAATGCGCTCTTGACAGACGTGCTTCCGCTCCCGGACAGCACGGCGCAGTTCAGAAAAAGACCAAAGAGTACGGTATGCAGCTTCGTGAGAAGCAGAAGGCTAAGCGTTATTACGGCGTTCAGGAGAAGCAGTTCAGAACCTATTTTAAAGCTGCTGACAATCAGGAGGGAATCACCGGTGCCAACCTGCTCGTTATCCTGGAAAGACGTCTTGACAACGTTATTTACCGTATGGGCATGGCTGAGAGCCGCAAAGAGGCGCGTCAGCTCGTTCTCCACTCTCATTTCCGCGTAAACGGCAAGAAGGTAAACATTCCCTCCCTTATCATCAAGGCCGGAGACGTTATCAGCGTGAGAGACGAGAGCCGCTCATCCGAGAAACTCAAGGGACTCATCGAGACTCTTGACAGCAGAATCACCCCCAAGTGGCTTTCGGTCGATAAAACCAACGCAACGGCAACCGTCACGGCGCTTCCTACACGTGAAGATGTCGACTTCCCGTTCGAGGAGCACCTTATCGTCGAGCTTTATTCCAAGTAATCGCTTACCCCCGGTTTATAGTCGGTTTGCGGCAATTCACGGGCGAGGGGGAACGATTGCTTCGCCCATATTTGCCGGCAGGCGTTCGTTCGCCTGCCGTGCGTGCCGCAGACAAGGCCGACTCGCCGTATTTTACGGTGCCGGCCTCGGAACTAACACTTAAGTGCAGGAGGGTATTTGTTAATGATCGAAATAGAAAAGCCCAATATAGCGACGGTTAACCTGAGCGAAGACGGCAAAATCGGCAAATTTATCATTGAGCCGCTTGAACGCGGCTATGGCACGACATTAGGCAATTCGCTTCGCAGGGTGCTGCTCAGCTCCCTCCCCGGAGTCGCCGTTACCTCTGTCAAGATCGACGGCGTGCTCCATGAGATATCGACTGTTCCCGGCATAAAGGAGGATGTTCCGGAAATCATCCTTAATGTCAAGGGAGTAGTCGCTAAGCTTCACTGCGACGAACCTAAAACGGTAGTGCTTGACGTCACCGGTCCCGGCACAGCCACGAGCGGCGACATCAAGAGCGACTCCGATATAGAAATACTCAACCCGCAGCACCATATAGCTACGGTTGGCGAGAATGCCCGCTTTTATATGGAACTGACCTTCGATCACGGCAGAGGATACGTTTCGCAGGAGAAGAACAAGCAGATTGGCGCTCCCGCGATCGGCGTTATCTATACCGATTCGATATACACACCCGTGTATAACGTCAGCTATCAGGTCGAGAACACCCGTGTCGAGAGCAGCACCGATTACGACAAGCTTACTCTCGAGGTTCAGACAAACGGCACCATCTCGGCTAAGGAAGCGGTCTCGCTTGGAGCCAAGATACTCAATGACCATCTCGAACTCTTCGTAAATCTTTCCGAAGAAGCGAAGAAAACGGAGGTTATGGTCGAGAGAGAAGAGACCATAAAGGAAAAAGTCCTTGAGATGACCATTGAGGAGCTTGACATGTCGGTACGCAGCTTCAACTGCTTGAAGCGCGCCGGCATCGATACGGTTGAGGATCTGACCAACAGGACGGAAGAGGATATGATCAAGGTGCGCAACCTTGGCAAAAAATCCCTTGAAGAAGTTATTCTCAAGCTTCACGCCCTCGGACTTGATCTTAAGAAAGAAGAAGAATAACTGCGGAAAGCCGGTATAGGCGCTGCCGCGGCAGATCGGAGCGCAAGACGTTCCGACGTCACATGACGGTCTGAAGCGCGCATATCCGGACGTTTTCCCGACTTGCTTTAAACATATTGCGATATTTTAAGGCGAGATACTGTAATTTACGATTTACGGAGGTATCTAAGAATGCCAGGAACCAGAAAACTCGGCAGAACTACTTCCCAGAGAAAGGCAATGCTCCGCGGAATGGTGACATTGCTGCTCGAAAAGGGTCAGATCGAAACGACTCTTACCCGTGCCAAGGAAGTACGCGCTCTTACCGATAATATGATTACTCTCGGTAAGAAGAACACCCTCGCAAGCCGCCGTCTGGCGCTTGCTTTTATTACCAAGGAAGATGTCGTCAAGAAGCTTTTTGACGTTATCGCTCCCGACTTCGCTGACCGTAACGGCGGTTATACCGCTGTTTATAAGCTCGGCCCGCGCCGCGGCGACGGCGCTGAGATGGCGGTTATCCGTCTTGTTAACTACAAGCCGGAAGTTAAGGCTGATAAAAAGGCTGACAAGAAGTCTGACGCAAAGACCGAGGATAAGGACGCAAAGTAATCGCGTCTGCATATAAAAAAACCGTATCGCGTATGCGATACGGTTTTTTTGCTCCAACGAAGCAAGGTACGCGCTTTTCTGGAGAAAAGCTGTGCAAAAGACTTAAACTAAAAAAATACATTGTCTGTTTAAAGTTTTTGCCAGGCTTTTTCCAAAAAGCCGCGTACCCTCCCCGCGTAAATCCTTACATCCCGCACAGAGCCGCGCCGATGACAGGACCGAACTGCGAATTTGTCGGAATGATAAAATTGACGTTGAACATCGTATTGAGATTTTGAAATATCTGCGCCGCCTGCGGGATATTTGTGAGGTTGCCGGTGAGGACGATATCGCGCGTGCCGTGAGTTCTTGCGGCAAAAATCGCAAGCATTCCCACTGTTTCGAACACCATATTGATGATGCCGAGCGCGATATCCGCTTTTGCCGCGAGGTCGGATATTTTGCCGAAGTTGGCGGCGGTCATAAAATCGGGCATACCGGGCAGGATATCCTTGTTGGTGATATCCTTTATCCGCAGATCGATTTTGCTTATATCGCCCTTCGATGCAAGCTCGACGACGTGAGTGACGTTGTCCATGCCGAGCAATAGCTTTGAAAGTCCGGTCAGCGTGCCGCCGCCCATGCCGGTGCCGCCGAGGTAAACCATTTCCTTGCCCGCGACGGCGTGGACGATCGCCGAACCCGTTCCCATCGAAACCACAATGGCTTCGCTGAGTCCGGAAAGATACAGTCCGCCGCGTCCTACGCACGAAAATTCCTGCAAATGCGTGCATTCGATGCCGTAAAGCGGCTTAGTGATGTATGTAGAGCCGACGCCGGTCACCATTATGTGCGATATGGCGTCAAGCTCGATGCTGTTCATGTTCGTAAATTTGCCGAGTGCGCCGTAGAGCGAGGTTACCGGATCGGTCGCGCGCACAAACATCGGTTCGATGAGCTGTCCGTCGGGGCGAAAGCCGACTATTTTGGTGGTGCTGCCGCCGACATCGATTCCGATGACGTTTTTGTTATCATATTCCATTTTAAACATCCTTTCGGTGTGGAGGATATGCGGTTTATATAGCCATCTGCGGTCTGTTGTCAGACTAAAACGGCATTGATTATTATTTTCCGAATATGTCGGCGTCCGCTTCGGCGAGCGACGGATAGATGAAATCCGGACGGTCGGATTCGGACGCCGCACGGACGTCCGCTTCGGTCGTTTCGCCTGTCAGGACAAGCACAGCGGTCACGCCGCCGCGCCGTCCGAGCGCGATATCGGTGTAGAGCCGGTCGCCGAACACGCACATATCGGCTGCGCTGACGCTGCTCGCTTCGCGGAGCATATCCAGCGTTTCGTGATATGGTTTGCCAAAATAGGTCGGCGCAACGCCTGTCGACGCAGTGACGAACGCCGCGATCGCGCCGCTGTCCGGAATAAAGCCGCCCTCGACCGGACAGTTGAAGTCCGGATGCGTGGAGAGATATTCAGCGCCGCCGCGTATCATACGGCACGCCGTGTCGAGCTTCTGATAGGTCAGAGTCGTGTCGAAGCTGGTTATTACGATGTCGGCATCCGGAGTGTGAGCGCTGTCGGCGGCATCCCGGACGCGGTTTATTCCGGCGCGGTCAAACTGCGCTTCGAGCTGTGGCGTTCCTACGAGGTACACGCTTTTGCCCTCGCGGTGACGGCGCAGAAATTCGATCGTAACGTCGCCCGAGGTCATTATTTCCATCGGAGACGGCTCGAAACCGAGCTTGGTCAGCTTGTCCAAATAAAATATCGGATCGTGCGAGGCGTTGTTCGTAAAAAACAGCACTCGCCGTCCGCTTGAACGCAGTTTTTTTATAAAATCGACGGCGAACGGAAACACCCTGCCGCCGAGATATATGGTGCCGTCCATGTCGAAAATGTACAATTTCTTGTTAGATAACACATTATTCATGAAATAATCCCGACTTTTATTGTTTTTCACATATTATATCACATAATATAGCGTTTGTAAAGGGCGGCGGAACGCTATGCTCACACTCCGTCGGCATTTTCGGGAATGAAGCCGGAATATTCGTCGTCTGTGTCGCCCGCGACCGTTTCGTATAGCTGCCAAACGCCGCGTGACAGCGCTTCGGCGTAGAGCCGGACGGCGTTCGGCGCGGTGCCGGTGAAAAATCCGCCGATAGAACGCCCCGCCGCCGCCGCGGCTTTGAGCGGCGCACGGTCGATGTCATAGGTGCTGCCGAACAGCTCGAGCAGTGCGCGGCTTTCACTTTTCACAGTGTAGCTGAAAATCGTCCGCCCGCCGTCGCCGCCGACCGACCTCGAAACCGCGTCGGCTGACAGCATCGCCGCCGCCGCGCCGAAAACAATGATTGAAATGACGAGCGCCGAGAGAAAACGTTTCATAATAATTCTCCGAAAAGGTATTTGATGCGCTTATTATAACATTGACACATTCGA
>JBAXZA010000063.1:0-8170 GCA_041670545.1 Eubacteriales bacterium
ATGTACTGCACCGGCGACCCCAAGACTCTGACCGTTTCCGGCAAGGCATTCTCCAAGCTGGGCGTCGATATGCCCAACTATGTCTACGAGGGAATGTGGGCTGAGGATAAGAAGGATCTCAACGGCACCTATGACGTCGACGATTTCGTCACCGCATTCGTTCGTACCGACGGTCCTACCATCACTCTCAACGGCGCATGGGCGCAGAACATAGGCGTAGGCGAATCCTACATCGACTTCCTCGGCACCAAGGCGGGAATCCGTCTCCAGTACGGCGGAAAGTTCGACATTTACGGCACAAAGGACGGCAAGCTCTGGCACGAGAAGCCCGAGTATGATATGTGCGATATGTTCCTCAACGAAATCCAGTCCTTCCTGCGCTGCATAGAAACCGGCGAAAAGCTGCCTTCTCACATCGATACCGTCGTCGTAACGGCAAAGATGATGCAGGGCATCTACGATTCCTCCGCACAGGGCAAGGAAATCAACGTCGCCGACATCAAGTAAGCAAAAAAACGTGTCCGACTCTTTCGGGCACGTTTTTGTTATTTAAAAGTGAAAAATTATGCGATAACGCCTTAAAAATTGCGGTTTTGATAGCTGCGGTGCTTTTTCCATATGTCAAGCACGAGCTGATAGCGCTCGGCAGGCATACCCTTGAACGGAACGTTTGAGGTGCAGTAGATGTAGCCGCCGCCCTCGCCGCCGTATTTCAGGCAGTATTCGGCGCTCGCGGTGACCTCCTCGAGCGTTCCCGTCTGAATGGCGGCGCAGTGGACGTTGCCGCAGAGCGCAATCCGGTCGCCGTACAGACGTTTGACCTCGCGGATATCAACGCCAGCCATCGGATCGAGCGAATGGAGTGCGTCGGGGCGGCATTCGACCAGCTGATCGATTATCGGCATAATGTTGCCGTCGGTGTGCTTGATGGTGTAAAGTCCGTCAGCGCGCGCCGCGGCGATGATTTGTGCGAGATACGGCGTGATAAATTCGGCGAACATCGCGGGCGAAACGAACGGACCGCTGTTGTAGCAGTAATCGGAGCAGAGCAGCATGACGTCGATACCGGCGTCGCGCTGACGGCGGTTGAAGGCGATGGCGTTTTCGGCGTTTCGCTGAGCCTCGGCTTTGAGTCCGTCCGGATCATCGGCGGTGCGGTAGGCGAAATCGTACATTCCGTTGCCGTCGGGTATGGCGAAGGTGCCGTCGCCGTGCGAGCCGAGCAGGCGGGTATTGCCGATGCGCTCGCGGATACGTTTGATAAATGTCGAATATTCGAAGCCCTCCGGATTGCCCCAGCCGGGGAAATATGCGGGAATTATCGAATAATCGAGCGTTTCGTAGACATGACAGATAAATGCGGCGGTGTCGTCGATGAGCTTTTCCTTTTCGAGCATGGAGAGCTTGCTGTAATTTTCTTCATTGAAATCGTCCGGAATAAGCTCTCGTCCGAAAAAATCCTTTGAAAGCTGAAATTCAAGCTCGAAGGTTGGAATTTCGTCGGGAATCCCGCGTTTGAGCGCACATATGGCGCGCTGGGCTGGCGTCATCGGTTTCTGCATGGTTAATCCTCCGTAAGAATTAATATTTAATCGGTTATTGTTTTTTTAAAGGCTGTCTGCGCCGTTTTTTACGAACAAGCCTTGCCATAGCATTATTGTAGAGCCATCTGCTTAAAATGTCAAGCGAATATGTTGTTGATTTTAGTGATATTTTGCACATAAGAATATTATTTCGCAATAATGTCACAAAGTCAATTTTACCACTTTACAAAATGTGATAAATATTGTATTATATACATCGAAGGAAATAATTTCGTGATTTTTCATTTTGCGAACAAGACCTAATGAATAAGGATGCATACGCTTATGTATGTGATTGTGAGGTAAAATATGGTTAAACCGCGTCCCGAATATCCGCGCCCCCAGCTTGTGCGCGGCGATTGGTGCAATCTCAACGGCGAGTGGGAATTTGAAATCGACAGCGGCAAAAGCGGCCGTGACCGCAGATTATATGAAGCTGCAAAATTAAATTCAAAAATAATTGTTCCATTCTGCCCCGAAAGCGAGCTTTCGGGCGTAAATAACAAGGATTTCATGCCCTGCGTATGGTATCGCCGCGAGCTTGATATCGGCGGCGATGCTCTCAGCGGCGCAAAGCGCGTCATACTCCACTTCGGCGCGGCAGATTACGACACGGAGGTATGGGTGAACGGCAAATCTGTCGGAACTCATATCGGCGGCTATGTCGGATTTTCGTTTGACATTACGTCATATCTGACGGAGGGCAAAAACAGCGTCGCCGTCTGCTGCGAAGATGAGCTTCGTTCGGGCAGACAGCCATACGGCAAGCAGTGCTATAATTATCACTCCGGCGGCTGCTCATATACCCGCACGACGGGAATCTGGCAGACCGTTTGGCTTGAAATCGTTCCTAACGCATACATAGAAGGCACGCGCTTCACGCCCGATCTCGATTCGTCGGTGCTGTTCGTCGAGCTGAACTGCAAAAACGCAAACGGAAAAACGGTGAGCGCCGAGGCTTCCTACGACGGCAAAATCGTCGGCTACGGCGAGGATAAGGTCGCGGGCGAGCGAGCGTATATAATCCTCAAGCTTTCCGAGCTGCACCTTTGGAATGCAGGACAGCCGAATTTGTACGATCTGAAGCTGAAGCTCGATGGTGACAATGTTCAAAGCTATTTCGGAATGCGCGAAATCGCTTATGAGAACGGCAAAATGTACATCAACGGCAAACCGGTTTTCCAGCGGCTTATACTCGATCAGGGATTTTATCCCGACGGCATTTACACCGCTCCGACCGACGCCGAGCTTGAAGGCGACATCGTCCGCTCGATGGATATGGGCTTCAACGGAGCGCGCCTGCATCAGAAGATATTTGAGCCGCGCTTCCTTTATCACTGCGACCGCTTAGGTTATATTGTTTGGGGCGAGCACGCAAGCTGGGGACTGGATATCTCGCGCGACAGCGCATATAAGGGCTTCATTCCGGAATGGCTGGAAGCGCTGAAGCGCGATTATAATCACCCGTCGATAGTCGGCTGGTGTCCGCTCAACGAAACCTCAAACACGCAGGATAAATATCTGCTGCGCACTCTGTATACGCTCACAAAGCAGTACGACAGCACGCGTCCCGTCATCGATACCTCTGGATATATCCATGTCGTTACCGATATCGTCGACTGCCACGATTACGATCAGAATCCCGAAAGCTTCAAAGCGCGTTATTCCGACGGCGGCGAGGGCGATAAAGCTATCACCTTTGTTTCCGAATACGGCGGAATCTGGTGGGATCCGGAAAATCCGGAACGCGGCTGGGGCTACGGCAACCGACCGGCGTCGCCCGAGGAGTTCATCGCGCGCTATAAGGGACTTTGCGACGCGCTGCTCGATAATCCGCGCATCAGCGCGTTCTGCTACACTCAGCTGACGAATGTTGAGCAGGAGGTCAACGGTCTTTATACCTATGACCGTAAACCCAAGTTCGATCCGGCAGTCATCAAGGCGATAACCTCGCGTGCCGCCGCTATCGAAAAGTAAAACAAAAATGAAAACGTCCGCGTAAGCATGGAAATGCCTGCGCGGACGTTTTGCGCTGTGCCTGTCATATGAATATGTGCGTAATTGGTGAAAATATCAAAAGCGAGAATGGAAAATCGTCTAAATGCACATGATATCAAATTACTATTGACAAGGGTATGTGAATATGTTATAATCGGATTATAATGGTATTTTGTTTATGCAATAAAATATATTTGTCGTTTATGCACATAAAATTATGGGGGCTTTGATAGGATTTACTGCGATTTAAAATAATATTACTTGGGGGTTTTATTATGTTAAAAAGAGTTACAGCGATCATATTGTGTGCACTTGTTCTCACATCGGCGATTGGGTGCGGAACGGCACAGCAGCCTGCTGATGTGCTAATGCAGAATCAAACCTCAGAAGCGGCGGGCGCAACATCCGAAGCCGCAGAAACTAAAGTGTCATACAGCTATCCGGATAAGGATTATGGCGGCAGCGACTTTGTCATATTGAATATCGAGCCGATATGGGATTTTTATACCTATTTCGATTTTGAAAATATGACCGGAGATCCGATCGACGACGCTATCTACAACCGAAACCGCGCGGTCGAAAAGCAGTTTAACATCAAGCTGCACGAAACGGATATACATATGGATAAAATAGTCGCCGCGCTTCAGAAGGTTATTTTAGCGGGCGATACGGCGTACGATGTTTCATATATCCCCGGTAATCTGATAAATCCTCTGATAACCGAAAAACAGCTTGCTGACCTTATGGATATGCCCGATTTGAAGCTTGATCAGCCGTGGTGGGATCAGACTGTCGTAGCCGATTCGATTCTGAACAACACGCTGTATTTTGCACTCTGCGATATTACGCTCGAGGGTTTGCAGGGCGCGTGGGTGCTTTATTTCAATGATGATATGATGGAAAGCCTCGGTCTTGACAAGCCCTACGACCTTGTGCGCAGCGGAACATGGACATATGACCGTCTTGCGGAATATATGAAGGCGGGCGTAAATCTCAATGGCGACGAATCATTCGCGTTCAAGGACGATGGAAGCTGCGTTTACGGTATGACAAGCTACGAAGCAGGCACCGCCGCGATGATAATCGGTTCCGGCGAACGTTATATCAAGCTTGACAGCGGCGGTACGCCGTATCTCGCGCTCGATAATGATCGTTTCTATTCCGTTGCACAGAAAATTGCGGATATACTCAACACCGAGGGGGAATATTTCTCCGCGAACGATGCGCGTCCATCGCTCAAAGCATACGATCTCATATTCCAGAATGAGCGCGCGCTGTTCCTCGGCGCGGAGATCAAGGCTACGCTTATTTCACGCGAGATGGAGGATAATTTCGGCATAGTACCTTATCCGAAGTATGAGGAAGCGCAGACCGGTTACAGCGCGTCGCTCTATCAGCAGCTGCCGCTGCTCTGCGTTCCCGTTACCAATCCCGATTATGAGAAAACCGGAATCATTCTGGATGCGCTTGCATATCAGAGCTATACCGACACTATGCCCGTATTTTATAATACCACCGTTTCACAAAAGGGACTGCGCAACGAGGACAGTGTCGAGATGCTCGGAATCATTCGTGAAAGCCGTTTCTTCGATATAGGACTTGCTTACGGCTGGACCAACGACCTTTGGGAAAAGGTTCGCGTCAAGATAAACGGCGGCAGCGCCGATGTCGCTTCGATCATTGCAAAGGAGAGCGAGAAGGTCGCCGCCAAGATCACAAAGACGATGGAAAAGCTCGGCTGAGCGAAGTCGTTGCAAACAGCCGTGTCAGAATGCAAATGAATAACGGAGAATAAAAATGAATAGAAAGCTTGCACTTATTTTAGCAGCGACACTATTCGCTTCGAATTTACTGACAGCCTGTGGAGATCGTCAGTCGTCCGAAATTGATGAAACATCTTCCGCTTTATCGGAGCTGTCAGAAACCACGGCAGAATCTTCAGAGTTTGATTCGCTTGTTTTGGAGGATTACGGAGGATACGAATTTAAATTTCTGACAATTAGCGCCGGAATCAACTCTACTACGCGATTTACCGACGAAATATATATCGACGGTGAGGACGGAGATATAATAAACGACGCCGTTTATAAGCGTAACGCGGAGGTTGAGGAAAAATACAACGTAAAGATTCGCGCAATGCCCTCCGATACTCCGCTCATAACAGCAAAAAATTCTCTCATGGCAGGGGATAATGCCTTCGATGTTATGAATCTTGTAAAATACGAGGTCATAACACTCGTACAGGACAATTTGTTGTCTAACTGGAATGACTTACCATATAATGATTTTACTCTGCCGTGGTGGAATCAAAACTGCGCGGAGAAGCTGACTGTCAACGGTATCTTGCCGATGATGTCGGGCAGTATTTTGATTTCCGAGATAGATGATACACTCGCGATGGTATATAACAAGAGCCTTGCCGAGAATTACGGCGTGTCCGGGCTATATTCAAAGGTGAAGAACGGTGGCTGGACGATCGATTATATGACTGAAATTATCAAGAACATTTCAGATGATCTCAACGGCGACGGCGAATATAAGGTTGGCGATGATCTTTTCGGCTATGTTCAGGATCCGAATAGTATGACCTTCAACTGGCTGTTTTCAAGTAAACTGATGAACGGCTTCATAGATGCCGATAATGTATGGCAGGATAATATCGACACCGACCGGACGCAGCTGCTTGTGGATAAAATGTCGAAAATATTCGGTAATGGCAGCCATTTTGCATATACCGGAACTGATTTATACGAAGGGATTACATATTTTGAGGAAAATAAAATATTCCTATATTCGATAATACTTCGCAATGTTGAGCTTCTGCGCAGTATGGACGTTGATTTCGGAATACTGCCGTATCCAAAGCTAGATGAGCGGCAGGAGGATTACAGCACGCACGTTGGCTCGGCGTCGCCGATACTAAGCATCCCGGTGACCAATACCGAAATTTACCGCACATCACAGATACTTGAAGCGATGGCGGTTTCGTCGTATGAGCTTGTTCGTCCGGCATATTACAACGTCGCGCTCAAGGTGAAGATGTCGCGTGACGAGGACAGCGCCGATATGCTCGATCTTATCATCCGTACGAGCACCTATGATATCAGCTACATAAACGGTACGTCGCTCATACAGATAGTTGCACCGCTAATTGCAAAGGGCAAAACCGAATACGCATCGGCATATGAAAAACAGTCGGTGCAGATCAATAAGAATATGCAGAAATTTGTCGATGCCCTGACCTTAGGCGCTCAGTAAAAAATGTAAATATCAGCGGATAATTTTAAACAACACACAAAATCTCCCAAAACGGATAATCGTTCTGGGAGATTTTTGTTTTATAATCGAATACAGCGTTTTCACGCCGAGATGCTTCGAGCGAGCATTGGCGGCTCACGGCGGAGGATATCGGACGCCGCCGCGTCGTCGAACAGCCAGTCGGAGAGTATTGAGCGCGGCAGTACGAGCGGCATTCGGCTGTGAATGTCAGATATCGAAGCGTTCGCCTGCGCGGTGAGTATGGTAAAGCATGGCACACCGTCAAACATACCATACAGTCCCGCCATAAACATCACACGCTCCCCCGGCGTTGTGAACAGATATTTGAGCTTTTGCGTGCTTTGATCGTGTGTCCATTCGAAAAATCCGGAGCAGGGAACGATACAGCGTCCGTCCATCAGCTTTCGGGAAAAAAGCGGCTTCTCCTGCGCGGTTTCGCTGCGGGCGTTGATTATCGCCGAGCTTTTGCCGCTCATCGGAAAGCCCCATTTGAGCAGCCGGGGACGGTAAGCTCCGCCGGACGCCGTAAGCACCGGCTCGACGTCCGACGGAAAAACCTCGGACGAACGCTGTGTGACGCGCGAAAATATTCCGTCGCCGGAAAGCGCGCGGAAAATAATCTCGCGCAGCTCCTCCTCCTCGGTTATGACCTGATATCTGCCGCACATAAATACCTCCGGTAAACGTAAAAATATTATAAAGACCGTGCCGGCATCAGCGCGCCGAAGGAGGTTTGAGAAAATCGGCGCGCGGGACGCACTGCGGGGTGAGCTGATAACCCTCGCGGCACATTTCGTGAAGCTTTATCAGCACCAAATTGACGTCCGTGCCGCAAAGCTGAGCGATGCCGACGGCGTCCGCTCCGCTCTCGGCGCAGGAAAGCACCGTTTCGGTATCGAGCAGCGAGCGCAGACTCAAAATGAAATATCGGATATCGAGGATGGGCTCAAAGCTACTGTGCCGCACTGGCTTTCGATGACCGCCACGCCGATTCCTCGTACTCTGGCGCTCACTATCTATGGCGATCTCGATCTGTCGGTTCTGAATGAGATGCCCAAAGGCCGGCAGAAAATTATTACCAAATTGATAGCCCCGGGAAACAGGCAAAGCGCTTATGAATTCATCCGCAAAGAGATAGAGTCGGGCCGGCAGGCTTTCGTCATCTGCCCGCTTATAGAGGATTCGGATGTGCTGGAAGTGAAATCGGCGACAGAAGAGTTTGAGAGACTGCAGAAAGAAGTTTATCCGGATTTCCAAATCGGACTCCTCCATGGTAGAATGAAACCGAAAGAGAAAGAAGAGGTGATGAA